>CAYOWY010000012.1:0-10799 GCA_964407805.1 uncultured bacterium
TCCTTTTCCGATACCCCTATTATATGGTATCAGACCACCCGAAACAAAGTTAACAAGGTCTCTGTTAGTTTTTTAAGGGATTTGTACCACAAGGTCTAAAGATTAACACTTTTTACATGATAATCTGAATAGTAAAGAGGCAAGCAAATGAAGAAAACACATACAAGAGACGAGTTAATAAAGCAGATGAAGAACAACTTAGGCTTCATCCAGGGCAGCATGGTGAAGATATACCGCAGCTGCGGCAAGAAAGGCTGCCGTTGCCAACAGGGATACCTGCATGGGCCGGCTCATTACATTTCATACAAGGAAAAGGGCAGGACGCAGATGGTATATATCCCTAAGGCACTGGCAGGCGAAGTAAAGAAGTCGCTTGCTCAATATAAAAAGGTAAAAGAACTCATAAGACAGATAGGGCAGGCAAACATACGGCAATTAAAGGAAAAGCATGTTAGGGGCAGATAGAGGCGGGCGTGATTTTTTTGATTATGGGGTGGAAGACCTGGTGCCGGAGCAGCATATCCTGATGCGGATAGAGCGTGCAATAGACTTTTCATTTGTGGAAGACGAGATAAAGAATGCTTATTCCGCCGGTACAGGCAGACCGTCATACCCGCCGCTGGTATTGTTTAAGATGCTGCTGTTGGAGTATTTTTATAACCTGTCGGATGTAAGGGTATCGCAGGAGTGCCGGTATAATCTGCTGTTCAGGCGATTTATCGGGTTGGCTGTACGTGATAAAGTGCCGGATGATACCACACTGGTCTATTTCAGGAAACGGCTTGGGCAGCAGCAGTTTGAGCGATTGTTTGACAAAGTGGTCCAGCAGGCGAAAGACAGGGGGCTGATAGGCAATGACCTGAAGATAATCGACGGCACCGTAATAGAAGCCAACATCTGCGTATTCAACGGGATAAACATATTGAGGCAGGCGCGTGAACATATAATCAGGACGATAGAAAAGCGTAATGATACACAATCAGGGCTGCGGGAAAAGTATCTTGATAAAGAGCGCCTATATTCAAGACCGGTAAGTGAACAGTTAAAGGAAGAAAAGGAGAAGACAAAACAGTTTATAGAAGAGATAAAAGGCAGGCATGGAAGCGATGTGGAAGAAAAAGTAAACATGCTGGAAGATATCATTGGAACGGAAGAAGGCAGACTTCCGGCGATAAAGAGTTTCGTGGATACCGAAGCCAGAGCAGGCCATAGTTCCAAGAAGAAGGGATTTGTCGGATATAAGGCAACAGTTTCTTTTGACGATGACTCCCAGATAATCACCAGCTGTCATGTGTTAAGCGGCAATGAGAACGAGGGCAAGGATGAGCATTTCAAACAGTTGATAGAACGGGATGAAACCAAAGGGATAAAACATCAAGCGGTGGCCGGAGACGGGGCATATGACAGTTTGGCAAACAGGCAGACGTCGCATCAGCTGGGGATGAAGGCGTATTTCCCGTCCAAGAGACCCAACCGGCAGATGAATGAGTTTATTTATGACCAGGATAAGGAAACACTGACCTGCAAAGATGGAAGGGACGCCATTTCCAGGACACAACAAGAAGATGGATACCTGTATATCTTTTCAACGCAAGATTGCAGCAACTGTAAACACAAAGATGCCTGCCCCGGGAAAAAGAATATGGACAGGGCAAGGGTGTTTGTATCAAAAGATGTCTTGGAGAAACTGAAAGACGAGACGGAAGAGAAACAATCCGCGTTAAAGAAAAGGAAACGGATTGAGAAGAAATTCGGTGAAGGCAAGAAGTGGCACGGCCTTGGCAGAGCAAGGTACTGGGGTAAATGGAAGGTCGGCATTCAAGTCTTGCTGACTTTTACGGTGATAAACCTGAAAAGAATGGCTAAACTGGCTGAAGAATCCGGCAACTTGGAGCAAATACCCGTTGAAAATTGCTGAACATGAGAAAAAAACAAAAAAACGGAGAAATTGCAGCTTCCATTTTCCGGTTTTATAAAATCTTTCTTCCACCCTTAATTTTTCCCTCTATTAAACAGACTTTTTCAGAGACCTCAAAAAAAATACTTGACAAAACTATCAGGTTAAAGTATAATTGAAACATGACAACAAAAACATTATCAAAACCCAAAAAAAACGTAACAATTAAGGATATAGCCAAAATTGCCGGCGTATCGCATACTTGCGTCTCACGGGCATTACTTGATAAGGAAGATATCGGCAAAGAGACAAAAAATATAATAAGAAAGCTTGCAGAAGAAATGAATTACCAGCCAGATGATATTGCCAGAAATCTCGTTTCCCGGTCAACGCGTACAATCGGGGTTTTTATAAACTCTTTCCGGAATCCCCGCGACGGCGAAACCATCCAGGCATTATCTGAAGAAATTGAACGCAGGGGTTACTCGCTTGTTATTTACACGAGGGAGAAAACTCCAACCGACAGGGCAATCAACCTTATGCTAAGAAAAAAAGTGGAAGGCATAGTTTTTTTCACAATGGCCTTCTGGGATTACAAAGGGAATGTTCCGGCAGTATTTTGCGGCAATGATGCTTACGATAAAGTCCCTGATTTTGTGACAATCGACCGTGCGAAAGGAGTTTTTTGCGCCGTGGAATATCTTATGCGCCTCGGCCACAAAGATTTCGCTTTCCTTTGCCATCCGAATACAAGACAGAGTATAAATAGAAACACTAAATTCAAAGGATTCAGAGATGCTCTCGTGAAAAACGGATTGCCTTTGAGGGACGAATGGATAATAGACGGTGTTGGTTTCGTTGAGGACGGATATGACAAAACAAAGAAACTCTTGAAGAACAAGATGCCTACTGCAATATTTTACAACGGAGATTCTGCGGCGATAGGCGGCATGGCAGCCCTTGCCGAAGAAGGCGTAAAAATACCTGATGATGTTTCCGTTGTCGGGTTTGACAATATTGCCATGAGCAGGTATACGATTCCCTCTCTTACGACCATTGAAAGGCCGGTTAGTCATATGATCGCCGAAGCCGTCAAAATACTTTTTGAAAGAATGGAAAATCCGGATTCCTCCATGAAGCATAAAATATTAATACCACGCCTTATTATCAGGAATTCGACCGGCCCTGCAAATTTTCAGAAAGGATAATTAAATTGGTTTTTATAAAATAAAGCGAAGAATACGACCGACCACCAGACGGACGGCGTCAACCGACTGTATGTCGGAGGCCGCGTGAGATGGATACACAGAGGCAGAGCGGACAGAAACAACGACTTCCCGAACGTCGACAGCGCCACAGGCGGACTGGGATGGGTCAAAAATCCGTAAAAATATAAAAAAAGAGGTTGTGAACTGCCCATGCCGGTGAGAGAGCCGATAACGCAGTTATGACGCAATCTCAAAAGGAGGGAAAGAACATGGAAAGGAAGAAGAAGTCTGGCGGATTCACGCTGATAGAACTGCTGGTGGTCATAGCCATCATAGCAATACTGGCGGCTATGTTACTGCCGGCTCTCGGCAGGGCGAGGGAACAGGCAAGAAGAAGCGTCTGCCTGGCAAATTTAAAACAGATAGGATTGGCATTGCATATGTACAGCCAGGATTACCGGGAATACTTTCCTTACGGCGAGCCTGCAATAGTAGTTGCACCCAATATAGGCAACGGTACCGGGACCCTCGGCAGCAGCCTCTCATTTTCACTGCTTACGGGACAGCTTGACCCGTCGAATCCTACGGTTTATGAAGGAAGCAGGTATATAACGGATGATAAGGTTTTCATATGTCCGAGCGATAAACGCGTTCAACCGTCGGGAATTGGAGCGCTTGCCCCTTTAACCTGTTCATACGCATATGCCCGCGGGTTGAACCAGCAGACATACAAGGATACCGTCATAGTTGCAGATAATCGAAGGGCTCCGCATTGGGCATCCGACTGGGTCTCATCGCAAAACCGTATAACATGGATTGATTCCAGAAGGGGAAACCACGGTAAAGACGGGGTCAACGTGCTTACCGTGCGCGGAAATGTAAAATGGCTGCATGCAAGAAGATATACCGCATACACTCCTGCAACCGATGCATGGGGGGATTTTACAACTCTGCGTTCAGATTTTCCCAATGCGCAGGTCGGAAGTCCGACGGCGCCCCTCATGATGGACGGATACTTTCTCAACGGACTCTGGGGACCAGCGTTAACATACGAGGGTTCAGTGGAACCGGTGGTTTACTAAATCATGTAAAGGAGGGAACTGAAAATGAAAAGCAGATGCGGATTCACGCTGATAGAACTGCTGGTGGTCATAGCCATTATAGCGATATTGGCGGCTATGCTTCTGCCGGCCCTTTCCCAGGCAAGAGAGAGGGCAAGAAGGGCGACCTGCATGAACAATATGAAGCAGCTCGGTCTCTCTATTCTCATGTATGCGAATGACTGGAGGCAATTGACTCCTTCTTCGGGAACTCTGAACCGTAGTACAGGCACCGACTGGTATTATATATGGGGCAACACTCATCTCGACCTTCTTTTCACCCAGGGATATCTTGCGAGGTCCAGGTCCACCGCTGAACTATTCTTCTGTCCGAGCATAACAAGGGGAACATGGGGTTCCACATACCGTGCGGATGACTCCGTGGAGGCATATAAAAACAGAATTACTCCCATAGCCACGGGCAATTATAATTTCTGCTGTCCTACCCGCCTGGTCATAGGAATAATATCGCGCAACAGGGGAATAGAGACTACCGGCGGACACCCGCGCGACGGAGTCTACGCATATGATGTCGATATGCAGAGGCCATGTCCATTTTACGGAAACATAAACAGGGCATATCTAATGGAAAATTATGCGTGGGGTCCGACCACAGTCCGCAAACCTCCGCACGGTTCAGGATGGAATGTGTGGTTCATGGACGGGTCGGTGAGATTCATGCCGCCGACAATAGTTCCGGCGACAGGCGTTACTTTAACAAATTATGGGGCTTACTTCAGAAACGCCGACTACCTGTATTCAAAGTAAATCAATCACCTGTAAGAGGCGTGTTTTTTGATACAGAGGAGATGTAACAATGGCTCAAAAAGGTAAAATGGTTTTTTTGCTGCTTATCATACTTATAGCTGCGGGATTCATTATCATGAGAACCTCAGCATCGCGCGGAGGTAAAGGAGCATATCAGGAAATTCTGGTCGATGTATCGGCGAACAAGTTATTCGTTCAGAGCTTCAGCATATCAAGACCTCCTGTGTTTCCGGTTGAATCTCCGCACGGCACGGGTAAGAATTCATATCCCGCCATGCAGTGCGATGCGGACAGAACAATCTTTGCTCTCGATGCCGCTCCGATGCCTGAACCGGAAAGACTAAAAGATATCGACATGGAACTCTGGCGTCCTTTGTGTCCCGTGTGCGGAGAATCTGCAATCTCCAAGGCCATGCTTCCGGAGGGAACAAAAAGCGTGGATGTGCAGGGACCTGTGCAGATAGTAAAAATACCGCGTGTAAAATAACAATACCAGGAGGCGTAAAATGACGGGAGTTATGAAGCGGGCAGTCTTTTTTTTATTCGGGCTTTTACTCATTCTTGTATGCAGCATCTCTTTTTCTGCAGAACGGTATGCTCCGAAATTGCCGGAAGGTTTCGGAAAACAGGTTGAGTCCGGATGGCTGCCTGAACTCTGCGCCAGGTCGAGCCCCTCCGAGATAGACATGCCTCTGACCCGCATGTGGGCCGCACCGCGCGCAGGGGACCCCTTGCACATACTTTTCATAGTTTCCGCCGGCAACCAGTATGAGGCACTGGCGCTTGCCCGCAGTATCGGGGCCACCTGCGACATAGTTCCGCTGTGGGGCAGTTATGCATGGCGCGAGAATACCGCGGATCCCGATACGATGAATCTTCTTCGATACTACTTAAGTGCAAGGGAATATGACGTAATTGCGATGAACGGCGCATGGCTGAGTGCATTGCCCGACGATGCCGAAAATGCCATAAAAAATCTAATAGAAAAAGACGGCGTGGGTTTCGTATATGCCATGCCCGGAATTTTCCCCAGAGTCCCCTCCATGCAGGGTGCGGTTTCCCCTATTCTCGACCCGCTTCTGCCGCTTGAACTGGACAGGGGCGGCTACCGTCCGGTTACCCGGTCGGCTTATTCTGTTATGGGCCATCCTTTGGCCGCAGGTGCGGAGTTTTCCGCCATGAAATGGGTATCCGACGTCGACAGCAAGTTGACGGAAGGAGCTGTCCCCGTTGTTCTCAGCGGGAGAGACGAGCGCGTGCTTGCCGCGGTTGCAGAAAGGGGCAGGGGAAGGATTATGTCTTACAACCGCTGTTACAGGGAGACTACGTACGGGTCAAGTTATATGTTTCTGCCTTTGCCGGAAGATGATAATCCCCGGGTATCCGGGGCGATGGATTTTTGGACAGCGGGAAAAAACACAAGATGGCTCCGTAACTTTGAATATGCAGACCAGTTTTACGGATGGCTGGGCAAAATGCTTCTTTGGGCGGCGGATGCACAGCCGCCGGTAAAATTGGATGCGGCCTCTGTTAAGGAAAACACCGCTTCGATAACCCTAAACTCGGATGAGAACAGGAAGGTCCTGTTGTGTGGGATAGTCCGTTCGCCATTTGATAGCGTGCAGATGAAATTTGATTTGGAGCAAACCGTTTTCCCCGGCATAAGGAGCATCGAACAGGAATTGCCGGTTACCGGTTATCTGGGCGGACATATGCTGGATATCTTTGTAAAAGACTTGTCCGGTAAAATACTTGACTGGACTTCCATTCAATATAAAGTAACAGGACATCTGAGAGTAGAACACGAACAGGATTATAAGCTTTACGGCGCCGGAGATGTAATTTCAGTGCCGTTGACTCTTGAGTCCGCCGTTGACAGTGCTTGTGCAATTAATGCCGAAGTCTATGATGTTGCCGGGCGGCTGCTTTTGAAAGTGGATAATACGGTTATTATTCAGTCCGGCCGGCCGATAAAAACGTCGGTTGACCTGCCTTTGAAAGATACCGGAATAACCTCGCGGCTGGCCAATGTTCGGATAACCGTCCGTACGGGCGGTGAAATTGTGGAGTTGCGCGACCAGTTGCTTATAAGGCAGGAACAGGATAAAAACAGTTTTCATCTCGGCGCCTACCACGGAATGGACCATGCACCCCAAAATTATATTAAGGGGCAGGTGCTCAAAGATATGGGGCATGACACTATCGATGCCGGTTATGCATTGCCTTCCCGCATATGGGCAGCCGTCGAAACCGGTTTTTCCCCGATTGCTCTCTGGACTGCAAGTTGGCAATGGGATGCGGAGATAGTCAGGAAGAATACCGAAGTTGTCAAGAAGTTCAGCCCGATTATGTGGGAAATGCAGGACGAACCTGAGTTACAGTTCACTCCAGCGGTAGAGAGCAGATTTGATTCCAAGGCGCACAACGAAAGATTTCGCAAACGGATGGAAGATAAATACGGCTCTATCGATAAACTGAACCTTGCATGGGATACTGAATACAAATCCTGGGAAGATATCCGAAGAGTCCTCTGGCATGAAGTGCTCGATACTAACAACTGGGCTGCATGGTTTGACTCCAGGCGCGACCTCGATACCGTGCTTCTCGACGGATTTATGAAAAATGCGGAGATAATACGCTCCGAAATCCCGGGCGCATTCTGCAGTATCAATCCGAGAGCGGTTGACACCTTAGCAGGAACTGATTTTGCATCTTTCGGGCGAGGGCTGGGCTCCATGTCTTTGTACGCGTTTTTCTGCGCGCGCGCTCCGATGGGATATCTTGAATACGGCCACCAATGGGTGCCTGACAGGCTGCAGAGTATCATAGGTTATACATGGCCGTCAAATCCAAACTTCAAAAGGATGATGCACGAGACCTGGGTTGCCCTGCGTCACGGTGCAAATATAATCAGCTGGTTTTCCCCTGAGTGCGACGAGACTCCGCCTCAGGGAAGGTTCAGCTATCTTCAGGGGGATATGAAACCCAACGCCAAGGGCGAGGCCATAGCGAAGATAAACAGAGTTCTTCTCTCCGGTCCCGGGGATATTGCCGCCGCGACCGAACCTCTGCGTGAAGGGATTTTAATATACTATCCCAGGACCAGAATTTACACCACCACTCTCGCACACATGAAAAGGCAGCTGCAGTCCAATCCGGAAGCCGACCCCGCGTCTATAAGGGGACTGGGACCGTGGAGGGAGCAATTGCCTTGTTCGTTTGTGCCGCATTTGCGCTCTCTTGGCTACCAGTTTGAATTCGGCGATGAAAAAGACCTCACGGCCGAAAGGCTGAAAAATACCAGGGCCCTTTTTCTGCCCGATATAGTCGCCCTGGGAGAAAACGAGATGCGCCTGATTCGGGATTTTGTCAACAAAGGAGGAGCGGTAATTGCCGAATCTGGAACTGCGCGACGCGATGCCGAAGGCAGGTTGTATGGGGAAACTCCCGATATTTTTATAGAGATGTTCGGGGTTAAACGCCCTAATCCGGAATCTACGCCGCTTTCGCAAAGGGATACCGTTGAAGCTGTTGATGCGGAGGTCTTCGCAAGGCTGGCCGACGGGCCTGTTTACCGCAAGGGCAGAGCATTTTTTATCGATACGCCGGTTTCGAAGACCTATTCCGAAACCGGATTAATCAACAGGATTCTTTCTGCCTGCGGCATATCACCGGCTTACCGCCTGAGAAACAACTATTTGGAGCATGACTCAAATACCCCGATAGTCTCGCTTGGTGTCCGCAGACGTGGAGAGATTGAATACCTTTTCCTTGTTGCTGATGGCAACCGTACGGATACAAACTTTGTGGTTGAATTGCCCGGACCGAAATATGTTTACGACGTTCTTGCCGGAAAGTTTATAGGAATGATTTCCGAAATAAGCGGACAGGTGAATTACGGAGACGTATTCTTATATGCTTTAAGCTCTTCTCCCGTCTCATCTTTTACAGCGAATGCATCCAAAAAAAACGTGCGGGCAGGCGAAAAAGCAACAGTCAGGTTTAAACTATCCGTTAAGGAAGGAAAATCCGGCGACCGCATAATAATTCTGGAAGCATCAAATCAAAGGCAGGGAATACTTCCGTATATACCGAGAACGTTGCTTCTAAAAGATGGCGAAGGAGAACTGGATATTTATTTTCCGCTTAACGGTGTTTCCGAAAAACTTATTATAAACGCGACAGATATTTCTTCAGGAGAGACATGTGTCGTAGAATTTTTCTCGGTCTAAAATATCCTTGGACTTCTTCAATAGAGGGATTATCTCCGACCTTCTTTCCAGTTGACAAAAATCACTGAAGGTGTATTATTAAAATGCCATTCCCGCCTTAACGGCTGGGGTTTAAACGGTGACAAGATTATTAAATCCTCCTAAAACGTCGGCTTGCACCTTCTTCGAGGAAAAAATCCCGGCTTTCAGAACAAGCAAAGGAAGTCACAAAATCGTGTTTTTAAAAGGAAGGAAGAAATATGAGAATGAAACATAGATGGGAGTTTCCTCTTCCGCGTACGCATACCGGCATGCTTCTGGGCAACGGCAGGACCGGGGTCATGATTTGGGGGGAGGGCGGCATTCTTCGCATTACAATCGGCAGAGCTGATTTCTGGGACCACCGCGGAGCGGTAGTATGGACTGAAGAGATGTCGTATGCAAACGTCAAAAAGCATCTTGAAAAAGACGACCAGGCAGGACTCTCCCAACTGCTTGGGCCGGGCAAACCTGTTCAGGGAATGCCCCTTAAGCCGAGTATTCTACCTGTGGGTAGAATAGAACTTGATTTCGGCCGGAATGTTTATTTCATTAGCGGTGAACTCGACATGTCGGCGGGAGAGATAAAAATCGACTGCAGGAAAGGGGACAGGATTTTTACATTGCAGGCCGTTCAGGATATGGAAAAACAGCTTTTGTCTCTCCTCTTACCCCCGGAACTTAAAAGGCCGCGCATCATGCGTATCCCTGCATGGAAGTATGTCGGAGAAGAGATGGAAAAGACCGGATTTTCTCCGCCGGTTTTGTTTTCTTCAAAAGATATTTCCGGATGGGTGCAGGAACGGCCTGTCGATCCGCCGTTCTGTCTTGGCTGCCGTTTGCAAGACAGGGAGTTTTATATCGCTTCCTCCTTCGGAAAAGAGAAGGCCGGGGCAAAACGAAATGTTGCGACATCCCTTGAGGAAGCGGTCGGCAGGGGTTTTGCTTCTATCGCGAAAAGCGCAAAAAAGTGGTGGAAAAATTACTGGAAAGGGGTTCCTGCAATATCGATTCCCAACAGTCGCCTCGAATTTCTTTATGTTTACGGGATGTATAAATTCGCAGGGGCGACGAATCCTTCAGGGGTGCCGTGTACTCTGCAGGGCCCGTGGGTGGAAGAATACCAGATGCCGCCCTGGTCGAGCGATTACCATTTCAATATAAATGTACAGTTGTGCTACTGGCCGGCGTATCACGGCAACAAGACCGCGCATCTTCGGCCTTTATTTGATATGCTGTGGTCATGGCGGGATGCGCTCTCTTACAATGCAAAAATCTTCATGGGGATTGAGGACGGCCTGATGCTGTCCGCAGCAACCGACGACAGGGGCGGACGCTGGGGTTCTTATTGGGCGGGGACGATAGACCACGGAAGCACCTGCTGGATAGCGCTTATGATGTACAGGTATTACAGGTATACGATGGATGAAGATTTTCTCCGAAGCAGGGCATACCCGTTCATGCTCGCGGCGATGCGCGTCTTCGAAGAGATGCTCGTCTATGAAAATGGAAAGATGGCTTTACCCGTCAGCGTTTCTCCTGAGTATGTGGATAAAAAAGGCAGGCACTGGGGGAA
>CAYOWY010000013.1:0-8861 GCA_964407805.1 uncultured bacterium
GTGCTTTTCTGTTTCTTATTGCTGGGGCTGCCCTGCCCTGCAAGGAGCGCCTTGTGATAATTTCACCGCACTGGGAAGGCGTGAGGATCGAAATTTCCGAGGCATTCAATAAATGGCACTTGGAAAAATACGGGACAGAGGTTGAGATTGAATGGATAGACCAGGGGGGGACTTCGGACAACATGAAGTTTGTCGAATCCCTTTACAGCAAGACACCCGGCGGCATAGGCATAGACATGTTTTTCGGCGGAGGAATAAGCCCGTATATCTCTCTTAAGGAAAAATCCCTGCTGGAGCAATACAGAATACCGAAGGAACTTCTTAAACAGATTCCCGTCTTTTGCGCAGGGATACCCAATTATGACAAAGATTTCTACTGGTACGGAGTGATACTCTCCGGATTCGGAATACTCTACAACAAAAAAGTTCTTGAATTCCTTTCCCTCCCGGAACCGGCAACGTGGGAGTCTCTCGGCGACGGCAAATACTTCGGCTGGGTCGGCAACGGAGACCCGCGGCACAGCGGCAGTCTTCATATGATGTACGAGATTATACTCCAGGCGTACGGCTGGAGGAAAGGATGGGAAGTTATCTTCGCTATAGCCGGCAATACAAGGAATTTTTCTGCAAGCGCTTCGGCCGTTGCCAAGAATACGTCATCAGGAGAAGTGGCCGTTTCACTCTGCATCGATTCCTACGCCCTTGCGCAGATAGAGGTCAACGGCGCGGATAATATGGGATTTATTCTGCCCGAAAAACTCACGGTAATAAACCCCGACGCGATAGGCATACTAAAAGGAGCGCCTAACCTGGCAACGGCAAAAAAGTTTATTGACTACCTTCTGTCCTATGAAGGACAGCTGATATGGATGCAGACTAAAGGGAAAGCAGGCGGGCCTAAAAAATACTCCCTCAACAGATTCAGCATAAGGCCTGATGTATACAAGGCAAAAGAACTCGAAGCGGGCATGTTTAATCCATATAATCTCCAGGGAACCGTCCGGTACGATTTTGACCTTGCCTCAAAAAGATGGGACGTGCTTAACGACCTCATAGGGGCTCTCATAATAGACCCGCACCGCCATTTAAGAAAAAGCTGGGGTATAATATTACGTTCCGGCAGAAATGCTTCATTGAGAATAAAGTTTTTTGACATGCCGGTGGATGCAGGACTTCAGAGGTTTCTATGGGAAAACTGGGACGATCCGGTATTCCGCAACCAGAATATTAACCAATGGATCAATTATTCAAGGGATAAATTCAGGACGATTGAAAACCAGGCAAAATTCTATAAATAGCTTTTCACTGCAAAAGAGGGCGACACGGAAAATAAATGGAAATACTGAAAATAAGCAATATCTCCAAGAAATTCGGCGCATCCGAGGTTCTGAATAATGTTTCACTCTCCGTTGATGAAAACGAGATATTTTTTATTCTGGGCCCCTCCGGATGCGGTAAAACAACCTTGTTGAGAATCATAACAGGCTTCACTGCTCCGGATTCCGGAAGAATCATGCTTTCCGGCAGGGATATCACGGATACGGCTCCTGCGGGCAGGAATATCGGCATGGTATTCCAGAACTACGCACTTTGGCCCCACATGAACGTGCGGCAGAACGTATCTTACGGCCTTGAAATAAAAAAGTTTCCTCCTGAAGTAATACGCAGGAAGGTGGAGAAAGTCCTGCAGACCACAAAACTCTCTTCCTTCGCAGACTATTTTCCTCCAAAACTCTCCGGAGGGCAGCAGCAGCGCGTCGCTCTGGCGAGGGCCATCGTCACGGAACCCAGATTGCTCCTTCTTGATGAACCGTTAAGCAATCTCGACGCAAGACTGCGCGAAGAGATGCGCGAAGAAATCAAAAGAATCCAGAGAGAAACAAAAATATCCATGATTTACGTTACCCACGATCAGAAAGAGGCGATGGCCATGGGCCAGAAAATTGCGGTTATGAACCAGGGTAAATTTACGCAGACCGGAACTCCCGTACAGCTTTACTCCTCGCCTTCCGACAGATTCACCGCAGGTTTCATGGGAGATATAAACATCTTTGAAGGGGTGATTGAAAACATCGGCGGAGATTATATGAGCGTTATAACGGACGAAGGACTTTTCAGAGTGGATAAGAAAGCGGGATTTGAAACCGGCGGCAGGGTAGAAATAGGATTCAGGCCCGAAAACATCTTTTACGGACACGATGTAAATATAATAACAGGAACAGCGTCGGACTTTGAGTATCAGGGAGAAACCGTCAAGCTCGATATAAGGACGCCTAAAAACAGGATATTCCGCCTGCGGATGTTTTCAGGTGAATTCAAGAAACTGAAATCCGAGGGGAAAATTTCATTTTCAGTATCTCCCGAAGATTTCATAATATTCAACGGCAAATGACAAAAATAAAGACGGCATATATTTTCTGTTTTGCTTTTCTCGCATTTTTCCTGGTATATCCCCTTGCGCACGTTCTTTCCCAGAGTTTCATAGTTAACGGACGGCCGACGCTGTCAATCTTCGGGATAGCACTCGGGAACTACGCCGTAAGAAAATCAATAATCAACAGTTTTGCCCTTGGCATAATGGTTGTGATATCCACAACCGCCATAGGCGCGCCTCTGGCCTATCTTTTCGCCAGGTACCGTTTCCCCGGAAAAAACATTTTGCGGCCGCTCTTTTTTCTCCCCCTGATAGTCAGCCCTTTTGTCGGGGCGATAGGCATGATGCAGATTCTTTCCCGCTTCGGAAGCATAAATATCCTGCTTATGAAAGCGGGGATAATAAGTCATCCGATATCATGGCTCGGTTCGGGGTTCGCGGGGATATTCATTCTTGAAACCCTCCATCTTTATCCCATAATGTTTTTAAACCTTTCTTCCTCGTTAAACAACTTTGACGTGTCATCGGAGGAAGCATCCTACAATCTGGGAGGGAGTTTCCTGCAAACCGTGAGAAGAATCACATTTCCCCTGCTCCTTCCCGGGTATTTTGCCGCCGCATCAATAATATTCATCTGGGCGTTAACAGACCTTGGAACGCCGCTCGTATTTGAATACAGGGATTTAATATCCGTACAGATATTCAACAGTATAAAAGACATGAACACCAACCCGCAGGGCTACGCTCTCGTGATGCTTGTCGTGTTGATAACATTCCTTCTCTTTATCCTGACAAAAAGGCTTATTGATAAAAAGCCTTACGCCACGGGCCGCACGGCCGCGGCATTTACCGAAAGAAAACTGCCGGGGAAAAAACTTTTGTTCGTTTACCTTGCCGTTTTGTTGCTTGTTTTTATAAGCCTGCTCCCGCATATCAGCATTATCTTGAGTTCCGTATCGAAGCGGTGGTTTTTTACCGTATTTCCATCGCAATATACGGGAGAATCCTATGCCACCGTCTTCGCCCACCGCCTGACCAGAACAGGCATCTTCAACAGCCTGTTATTGAGTTCAGCAAGCACTTTGATAGACCTGTTTATGGGCTTTGCAATAGGATTCCTTCTGGCAAGGACTAAATTCAAAGGCAGAAACCTGCTTGACCTGCTTGTAATGCTGCCGCTTGCAATACCGGGTATCGTGATGGCCTTCGGTTACTTTTCTCTCTTTTCAAACACGCCGCTTGACCCGCGGAATAACCCCGTCATACTGCTCATCATAAGTTACAGCATCCGCCGCCTGCCGTATATTGTCAGAAGCACCTACTCTTCATTCCAGCAGTTAAGCGAATCCGTTGAAGAGGCATCCTATTCCCTCGGGGCGGATACTGCCACGACATTTAAAAGAATAACATTCCCCCTGATAAGCCCCGGATTGTTCGCGGGAGGGGTGCTTGCATTTTCATTCTCTGTGATGGAAGTCAGCAGCAGCCTTATCCTGGCGGTAAGGGAGCGCCACTATCCCATCGCCAAGGTAATTTATATCCTTTCCGGCAGGGTTACCGACGGTCCTTACGTCGCCTGCGCCATGGGTGTACTCGGTATGATACTTGTGGGCCTGTCTTATTACATTTCGTCCCGGCTCGTTTCAAGGAAAATCGGTGAATTCTTCCGCATCGGTTAACCTTTAACTTTTCGTTTAATCTTTTTCATCTCTGGAGTAATTATCATCTTTCTGCCCGCTGTCCACAGACTGTCCGGATTGGAAAACTCCAGCATTACCGGAAGCCTCTTTTTTAGCGGAAGGATTTCAAATCTCCTGTGCGGTTCAATCTGATACCAGTATGCCGTAGACGAATAATCATTGGCTGTATGGTTGCCATGCCCGTGTTCTATTGTTGCTTTTATGGATTTCTTGAAGTGCACGGGATTTGTAAGATGAAAAACATACGATGTCTGGTATCCGCCGCACTTTTTCCCGTCATAAAGTTTGTGGTCGTACACAGTCTTGCCCTCAAAGATTGACGAACCGTTGAATAGATACGCGTTGTCCTGCATGCCCCATGCCTGGTTGAAATAATCCTCGCTTCCCGTACCGTGAAGGTCCGGAGGCCACTTGTATCCGTCCACCCATATCATATCATCGCCTTCGCCCCACCATGTACCGTGGAAATTTGTAACCGAAAGGTTGCAACCTATGTAATGCCCCCTTCCTTCCGCTTCGAGTATAACGTAGTTGTTGTTATATGCAACTTTTTCCTTGTTTGCCACCGCATTGGACTCAGGAATGTTGACGCTAACCTCAGGTCCCCAGCCCGGCGTGGGGTTTTCCCTCCGCCACATTGTATGCAGATATGCAACATCATCCTCCAAAGGTTTTTCATAATTCTCATAGTCAATATAAAAATACTGCCCGTGACGTTCCCTGCCTTCATTGACAATTTCCACCTTTGCATGTTTCCGGAAAGGCATTTGCAAATAGCAGTTCAGAGCACAGCCTCCGCCGAATTTATAGGGATCGTCCGTTGAAGCGGTGAAAGGAAGACTGCAGAATGAATTCACCATGGAATGCCCGAGGCAGAAAAAATCGCCCAGAGGCACATTGATACTGGGGTTTTTCTCTCCGTCCCAGTAAATCCTCAAAATCACTTCCCTGTAAAGAAAAGGCCGTCCGCCCTGTGTCATCCATATGTGCGTGATGCATCCGGGGCCGTCCATCTCGGCGAGAATTTTTGTTTCACCGGCTTCAATATTCCATGCGTCGGCGTTCCTGCCTGTCGGATTATAGCTTGAAAACCTTTTTGAAGCCGCCTTCTTCACCCTGCACAAATTTCCTAATATTCCGCTGTCCATTTTTCATTCTCCTGTACCCCGAACCGCTGTTTTTGTCATTGAGATTGCTTCGTCATTACACTCCTCGCAATGACAAGCAATAGGGTATTTAATTTATTTGTTTCACCATATCTCTTACGTGCCTTGCAATGGAAAGAGAGCTTGTAAGGCCGGGCGACTCAATTCCCACAAGGTTAATAAACCCGGGCTTTTCCTCTTTTATCACAAAGTCCGTGAACCCGTCGGACGGACCCTGCAGTTTCGCCCTTATTCCGTACATCTCGGGGGAAAGCGCTTCTCTTTTCAGAGATGGAAGGTACCTCTTCACCTCGCCGTAAAATAATTCCTTTTTCCTTTCATCCACTATATAACCTCCCGACGTATTTTTGCCCGGATACGGTGCGTCTTTCTTCTCCACGTGCTCTATGTCCGGCCCCGCCCTCAAGCCGCCACCCATTTTCGGAGTCAGATGTATGCCGAGAGAATCTTTCCCGGGCACAGGATAGACAAGCGTATCTATTTCAAACTTCTGTTCTATTGAAAAATAATCTCCTTTTGCCCAGTAAAGATTGTATTCTATTCCGAGCATCCCGGATATTCTGTCGGCAAAAAGTCCTGCGCAGTTAATCAGAACCCTTGTTGTATATTTCTGCAAAGGACTGCCTTCAACGTAAACGGTATACCCTCCGTCGCCGGAATCTATCCCGACAACCTTTTCCTCTAATCCGCATAATCCGCCTGCACCTGAAAATTCTCCGTACAGAGAATCCATAAGCATATGCGCATTGAGTATACCGGTGGTTCCCGTGAAAAGTCCGCCTATGCATTCAACTTCGGGAAGTCTTTTCCTGATATCATCCGCGGAGTACATTTCCATTTCCTTAACGCCGTTGGCAATGCCCGTCTTGTAAAGCCTTTCAATTTCGGCAAGCTCGCTTTCCTCTGCGGCAACGGTAAACTTTCCGGTCTTGCTGTGCAGTATATTCCGCCTTCGTAGGAAATCATAAAGAAGTTTATTGCCTTCTACGCAGAGTTTTGCCTTGAGAGAACCGGGCTGGTAATGTATGCCGCTGTGAATGACCTCGCTGTTCCTTGAACTTGTCTCCATCCCGTATTTTGAGTTCTTTTCCAGGATGCCTGTCGTATAACCCGCTCCCGCAAGTTCCCTCCCAATAGCCAGCCCCACAGCCCCCGCACCTATAATGAGAACGTCAAATTCGCAATCCATACTCCAAATTATAATACATTCCTCTCTAACTGCAATAAAGAAGGTTTGATAATACCTTTTACAATCTCTTGACAAGCGGTAGCACTTTTAGTATTATAGTAACACTATTTAAATATGGAGGCTTGGATGGACATTCTTAAATACAGGAAAAAAAAGGCTTTACTTTAATAGAATTGCTGGTGGTGATAGCCATCATAGCGATTCTGGCGGCAATGCTTCTTCCGGCGCTGTCACAGGCGAGGGAACGCGCAAGAGCCGCCGTATGCATGAACAACCTGAAGCAGATAGGCATTTCCTTTGAAATGTATAAGCTTGATTTTGAGGAACGTTACCCGGACAACCCCAACTGGAAAGCAAAATTGTGGGTATACGTATCTTCAGATATGCGGAACAAGATATGCAAATGCCCCAGCAGAAAAGAAATTACCGCAGATAACTGGTTCATGGGACAGGGGTATAATATAGGTTCAGGGATTTATCCCGGCTTTGTCGGCAGGAAGGAAGGGCAAATGCGCAACTTGAGCAATAAGATTCTCGTTCTTGACTGGGGAAGGCCGTCCGACGGCCGGGGCGGATGCAACGCCGGGCCTCCTTATTCAAATAACGGAGAAAAAAGCCCGGCGGGTGTCGATATCTCCGGAGGCTCCACGTCATTCTGGGCTGTTGTCCGCGTTCATTCAGGCGGGAGCAACCTGCTCTTCGGGGACGGGAGCGCAAAGTGGATGAAACCCGAACAGTACCACAGCAACGCCGACGGAACCGGTGCGCAGGGTACCGTGATGGCGTCCGATTGGCGAAAGTACTGGGATACATCCTATTAATAAGTGAAATGTGAGAGTTAAAATGAAAAAACATATTTTAAAAATCATCCTTTCGGGAATCTTCCTATTCATAACCGGTTTTGCATACGGGCAGGATTTGGCGGCAACAACGAGCGTCCTTTCTTCCGTCATCACGGAAATAGGGGGAGGAAAGATAAAGGTTGCCACACTCGTACCGCAGGGCTCCTGCCCGGGTCATTTTGATTTGAAAGCCGGAGATTTAAAGGTTATAGAAAAAAGCGGCATCCTCTTCGCCCACGGATTTGAAGAGTATCTGGAAATAATACAGTCGTCGGTAAAAAATCCGGATTTCAAACCTGTAATAGTAGAACTGAAAGGCAACTGGCTTGTCCCGCGCAACCAGAAAGAGCTTTACCTGAAGGTATCAGACATACTTTCAGAAAAGTTTCCTTTACACCGCAATTTTTTTGAACAAAACAGGAAAAAAGCCGAAAAAGAGATAAATAAAACCGTCAACAACATAAGAAGACTCGCCTCGGATAAAAAAATCAACGGAATGCCTGTAATATGCAACAGCCACATTGCCGAAATGCTCACATATATGGGATTTGAAGTTGCGGCAACTTACGGAAGGAAAGAGGACATTACTCCTACCGAAATTAAAAACCTTATAAAACTCTGCCGGGACAAAAATGTCCGCATAGTGATTGACAACCTCCAGGCCGGACCCGACACAGGCAGGGTTATTGCCGATGAATTAAAACTGCCTCACCTTGCAGTTTCCAACTTTCCCGGCGTATTCCCGGAAACTCCGACACTGCGGCAGACGCTCTATGAAAACGCAAACAGGATAATAGCAGTCTATGGAAAATCCAAAAATACAGTTGATTGACGTCTCGGTCGGCTATATGTCCGAAACAATCATAGAAGGCCTTTCTCTGGAGATTGCGGAAGGCGAATTTGCCGGCATATTCGGGCCAAACGGGGCAGGCAAAACAACCCTTCTTTGCGCCGTGAACGGACTTGCCAAAATTCCTGCCGGAAAAGTGCTAATTGATGGTGAATCATTTAATCTCCTCAACGAAAATGCCATCAGAAGAAAAATCGGGTATGTACCCCAGCACTTTGAAATTGACCCGAAGCTCCCTGTAATTTCCGAAGAAGTTATTCTCATGGGCAGATACGGTAAGATGGGTTATCTGCGTTTTGTCGGGCATGAAGAAAAAAGTCTCATGAAAGAACTTGCCTCTCTTCTTGAAATCAATCACCTGCTCGGAAAGCCATTCGGACATTTGTCGGGCGGGGAGAAAAAAAGAGTTCTGATAGCTCGCGCTCTGATGCAGGAGCCCGAGATTATGCTCCTTGACGAAATATTTGCATGGCTCGACAGAGATATGACCGGCAATTTCACAAAAGCAATAAGCGATGTGCACAAAGCCAAAAATCTCACCACCCTGATAGTATCGCACAGCATAGAGACAATAAAGAATCTCTGTTCAAGGATTATCTGGATGGAAGAAGGGAGAATAGTTTTTGACGGAGGCAGGGAGGATTTTTTAAAAAGGATAAGAATATACGATGGACTTAATTAATTTCGCATTCTTTCAGAAGGCTCTTGCCGCATGCGTTCTTGCCGGAATCGCCTGCGGC
>CAYOWY010000013.1:8871-10730 GCA_964407805.1 uncultured bacterium
GATTTCCTTCATAGGCGTCGCCATATCCCACGCCGCATTCGCCGGCGCCCTCCTTGCGCTTGTGACGGGCAAACCCGTAGTGCTTTTTTCATTTATATTCAGCCTGCTTGCCTGCGCTGTACTTGGCCCGCTTTCCGACAGGGGACAGCTTCACCCGGAAACATCAATAGGCATTATATTCTCCTCAACCCTCGGCCTCGCATTTCTGTTTATGGGCATCCTGCCCGAAGGGAAGAGTCAGGCGTTAAACCTTTTATGGGGGAGTATTCTTACGGTCAATTTCACGGATATAATACTTTTGTTTGCAACTGTATTGCTTGTTTCCCTGGCGGCAATTCTTTTCCATAAGGAATTGCAGTCGGTAATCTTCAGCAGGGAACTCGCCAGGGCAAGCGGGATAGCGGCATCGTTCTTTTTCTATCTTCTTCTTTTTATGACGGGAACAACGGTAAGCGCAACGCTTAAATCTGTCGGAGGGCTTCTGGTATTCGCTCTTATAATAAACCCGGCCGCCGCAGCTTACCAGATTACCTACAGCATGAAAAAAATGTATCTGCTCTCTATCTCTTTTGCAATTATATCGGGATGGACAGGACTTTTTGCCGCTTCAATCCTTAACCTTCCGGCGGGAGCATGCATAGTCATAGTTTCAAGTATTATATTCGCGGTTTCCGTTATATGTTCACCGAAAAGGATTCGTAGAAATGGCCGAAAATAAACAGGCTTTTTTTAATAAGCTCGCGGATGGATGGGACGCTTGCGATACTGTGCCGGAATGGAAATATAGAAAAATCGCATCGGAGGCAGTCCTGAATCCGCGGCACAAAATACTGGATGCAGGCTGCGGCACGGGCGTGCTTATTCCATATATACTTCAAGCGGCAGGAAAGGAATCTCCTGTTTTCGCCGTTGATTATTCGCAAAAAATGATAGAAAATCTGCGGGAGAAGAATTTTCCCGACAATGTTCAGTCTTTTGTCATGAACATACAGAAGACCGATTTTGATAATTGCTTTTTTGACAGGATAATCGTAAATTCCTGCTATCCGCACTTTGAAGAAAAGCCGTCTGCGCTGAAAGAGCTTCACAGAATATTAAATAAAAACGGGATTCTGACAATCTCACACCCCACAGGCAGGGAACACGTAAACCGTTTGCATAGAACCCACCCTTTGATTGAAGAAGACGTCATTGACGAGATCCCCCGCATGAGAGAGTTTATTGAACCGTACGGATTCAAATTCATTAAAGGGATTGACGAACCCGGCTTCTTCCTGATTTCCTTCACCAAGTAGATAAAGCGCTAATAGCATGTGGCAAGTGGCAAAAGATAAACAATTGTATTTTGAACCTTTTTCCCATACCCTTTTGAAGGTTATCGGTTCTAATCCAGCAACAGGAATACAACTGCCGGATTGAGTTCACCGCATAGCCAGGCGATGAGGAGGAAGCAACGAGAAAAATCCCGGTTTAAATCCGCCAAATAGCAAGACGGCAAGGAATGAACTACGAAGAAAATCCCCGTCTTGAGTTCGCCAGCGAGCAAGGCAGCGAGGAGACGGCAACGAGATGTATGCTTATACATCGAGGAAGCCGAAGAACGAAGCTAACGATGCTCGCCGGATGAAATCAGGACGGGAGTAGGCCGTAGAGGATTTGGCGCCGCTCGCCTCCCACAACGGCTCGGGTCGGCCATTCGCTGGGATTGCTACGCTCGCTCGCAATCCCTGACTTCGCTCTCTTCAAATCCTCTACTGATTGAACAGGAATACAACTCCCGGTTTAAATCCGCCAAATAGCAAGGCGGCAAGGAATGAACTACGAAGAAAATCCCCGTCTTGAGTTCGCCAGCGAGCAAG
>CAYOWY010000014.1:0-10203 GCA_964407805.1 uncultured bacterium
CGAGATCCCATGTGAAATCAACCGTCTTCTCTTCCCCCGCCTTCAGCATTACTTCAGATTCCCATACCTTGCGTGAACTATCCATATCCCATTCTTCAGTTACCTCAAGAATTCCTTCTATATCTTCTGAACCGGAATTTCTCACAGTCACGACGGCTTTACCCTGACTATCCTCATCTGCAAGATATAGTATTTTTGATGGGCGAATATCCGTTACCGCAACCATTTTTATTCAGTTATCGTTACAGGCCCCTGAATATCCATCTCGGTCTGTCCCGCCGGTATTTCGGGAGCAACTGCTTCCGTTGAACCGCAGACCGGGCATTTTGGCGATACGCCCGTATTTTTTACGGCAAAAACAGTCCCATCTTTCGTACACTTATAGGCAGGATAAGCATCTCCCCCTGATAAGGGAGATTGCAATGGATACCTCATCTCCGTCCCGAGAGGAATCGCAAGATAAAATATTTTATTTGCCCTTGTATCCACAAAAACAGAGCTTTGGACCGATTGAACCGGCGGGTTCATGTTTTTTTTGAATATCAGTCCCGCAATTACAATTAAGACCACTACCGCAACAATTCCCGCAATCTTCTTCATTATTATTCCCCCTTTGTTTAGTTGAAGAAAAATACGTTTATGTCTTTCAATAAAGGACTCTCACCGTTTTCAGAGGCTTTCATGGTCAGCCTGAAAGCAAGATAATTTCTCGGAATGTCTATTTCAACCTTCTCGTTCAGAGATGGTAATGACCGCCATGATTTTCCTTTGTCATAAGAATACTCAATTTCTATTTCACCTCCCCGAAGTTCTGTATTGTAGTCCAACTTCCATGCGGAAATGCCGTCCACAATAAAGGTATTGCTAACGATGCTCTCTTTGCAAACCGGTTCCCATGATGAAAAGTCAGGACCTTTTCCTGAAGGTGGATTTGCCGATACAGGAATTAAAGCTATCTTGTCAAGCAGCGCTCCTCCCGCCCACGCTGTCGGAGAAGGAAACAAATATCTGTGCTCTCCGGTTGAAAGCTCATATTGGGGCCCCTTATGTAATAGCCACTCATTCGCATTGCATGAACCCTCTGTAGCGTCCTCCACAAAAATCACAGGCCCGTTATTCATCTGTTCCCTGTGGTTCCAGTCTCCTACAACCGGGAAGTACGCCCTGTACCACGACTGATAACTTCCGGGTTTATCAACAATAACAATATTCTCCAGCCGCCTGACGTTACGGATGGCTCCGTCTCCAGTAGTCTCCGGAGTGCTGATTTTATTATCGGCCCTGTCTATCATAAAATCAACAGAAGTGGATAAAGGCGCATCTATAACAATTGAAGAATCTGCAGATTGAAGATATTTTCTCGCAAGCTGAAGCCTGCCGTAATTTGTAACAATATAAGCCGTTGGCCTGAAGCGCACCGAATATTTTTCATAATCGCATGTCTCTGCCATATAAGCGCTCCTTGAAATAGTTGACTTTTCGCTTATTTCTCCCCCGCTGTAATAAATGCGGTTTTTATGAAAAGCCGCTGCTCCGTTTTCAATCGCCGCGGGTAAAGGTGAAGTCTTCTGCCATCCCTGCAGTTCTCCTGAAGCATTAAAATCCGCTTTCCAAACCGTTGTCCCAGACGTCCCGCCTATTATGAAAACTGTTTTGTCTGCGTGGACAAGACTGAAGCTCCTGTTTGGTTCCGGCAAAACTCCGTTTCTCCTCCACTTCTCTATTGAGCCGTCTTTATTAATCTTTGAGGAAAGGATTGTATCTTCCGGCAGATATAAATCTGCACTCCTGTTGCCGCCGATGACGTGAAGAACTTCCGAATCCTGCACCAGACCGAAATGCATTTTTGGCGCAACCATCCTTTGCACTTCCACCCAGTCGCCCAGCATGCCGTCATCGTTTATTTCGCTTCTGAAAACGAGTCGTCCGTAAAATCCCCCGACGTAATAAATACACCGGTTATACAGTACCGCCTCTCCCCTGTAAGGTGTCCCGTCGGGCAGAGCCGTAACGGATTTCCATGAAGAGATGCTTCCGTCATCTTCTATAACACCAGTGTAAGAAACCGGATTTTTCATTATATTGTCAGAGCCGTGGCCTTTTCCGCTTATAACGTATATGCGCTTTCCGGAAACCACGGTTGTGTGTCCCGCCACGGCCTGGGGCAGAGGCGTTGTTTTCTGCCACCTGGCAATTGAGCCGTCCTCTTTTATCCGTGTAAAAAAAACGTTTGCTCTTGCTGTATGCCAGTCAAATGATTCCCTTCCTCCGATGATATAAAGAAAGCCTTCCGCCGCAGTCATTGTGTGCATCTGTAAAGGTAACGGCAGTTGTTCGGTCTCTCTCCAATTTTTCAATACCGTATTTTGGGCGGGGGAGGTAACAACGGCGACCCAAAATACAAACGATATAAATCGTAATGTTTTTTTCATTTTTCTTCTCTTATTACAACCATTGTGTTAAAGGTGAAAGAAGGAACCCTGAAGACAATTCTGTTGCCAGATATCTTTGGAGTTATTTGAGTCGCTCTGGGCTCGCGCACCTCATCGGTGTAATCATACGGCATCATCGCCCATACCTTCACCTCTCCTTTTTTCTCTGTAAGTTCCATCTCAATTTCAACGTCGCGTGCAGAAGGCGGGTCTTCGGTAACCTTGATATCCACGGTCTCTGTTTCAGGGCAATTAAGAAGGTGTATGATGGTATCGCGATAAGAAGCTTTTTCCTTAGTGTACACCGCCTCCTCCCACCATACCTCGCGGTTGCTTATGACATCAATTTTCTCCCACGGCTTGTCCATAAGCCGTATGCCTTCATCCCACAGAAAAGATGAATAGCGCGTCATAAACTGTGTCGTCGGCCGCCATGAGGAGGAACTGGTGAGGCAGGGATGGTGGCCGGAGGCTGTATAAAGCGCACCTATATGCCGCGCCGTTGTCCATGTATCGCGGGATGCAATCCATTCCGCTTCCGTCATGTCTCCCGCGGTGTGAAATGTCCTGTTATACATGTATCCAACAGCGCGGACGGTATCCTTCAATTGCGGATATTCGGTATTCTTCATGTACTTGTCGCGATGGGCGCCAAGTATCTCAAAATATGCCCTCCAGTTATGCTGTGGATGATTGGACATGATCACCTGCGGTCCCTGGTTTTCATGAAGCGTTCCGCTCATTGTGTCATCAAGAGCGGCAAGGGACTGCTCCCTTCTCTCTTTCTTTGTAGGGTCGGCATTGTTATACCAGAGGACAACTTTAGGATATTTGCTGCGGATAATTTCACGTACCTGCCTCTGTATCTCCGCCGATGCCGCATCAGGGTCTTTGCCGCGGAAATAATGCTTGCCTTCCCACGTCCAGAATGAATTTGCATGCGAAGGCCCGAACCATTCGTTATATGGATAAAACATTAGACCGTATACGACTGAATCAAAGAAAACTGCGTCAAAATTAAACATCCTTATTGACCGGATTATCTCCTCCGCTCCGAATTTCACAACATCCGGATTGCCAAAGTCAGGACCCAGCTGAAACCATCCCGAATGTTGCTTGTCAGGAGGGTAAGATATATCTATGGGGGAAATCGGACGCGAAAGGATATGAAACGCTCCGCGGTTATCCCTCAAAAACCATTCGGGATGTTTTCGCGCCAGCTCATAGCCGGCAGGTCCTTGAATTGACGATTGAACGTAACTGCCGTTTCGTATACCCAATTCTTGAGATTTCCTTATACCGGCTATAAGTTCCTTCTTTACAATACGTCTAAATCCCTGTCCGCTGTAGTATATTTCCGGCTCGGGGGCAAGGGCGGCAAAATCCGACAGTGCATATGCATAATGATTAGCAAAATTACCGTATGTGACAAAAGGATTGGCGTCTCTCTCCGGACGGTCTGCAATTCCGCCTCCGTTTATCATGAACATCCGGAAAAAGTTATCTCTCAAGGCCGTCTGGAAAAATTCGGCTTTTTGCGAAACAACCTTCCCGCCGACCGAGAGAGATGCACGAAGCGCCTTTCCGTATAACTCTTTTCCCATGTCCCATGTGATATCAACAGTCTTCTTTTCGCCCGCCTTCAAACTCACTTCCGACTCCCAAACCTTGCGCGAACTGTCTGCATCCCATTCCTCCGTCACAATCAGAATGCCTTTAATGTCTCCGCTATCCGAATTATTGATTGTTATGGCGGCTTTGGCCGGATTTTCTTCGTCAACAAGGTAAAGCACCTTTGAAGGCCGTACATCCGTTATTGATATTCCGGCAACAGCATGAACACATAAAAACCCTAAAAACAACACTGATAAGCATAAAACCTTTTTAATTTCGTTATTTTTCATTACTATTCTCCGTTTAGTTTTTCAGTGAATAAACATATCAACCACCATAAGAATCGGGCGCAACACCGCCCTTGCCTGTAACCGCGCAAATTTTCTTCGCCTTATATAATCGGCTATAGGCGGGCTATGCTTGTAATAATATCTTACGAATGCCCGTCCAGCACAGTTTTTTAAAAGATAGATGTCTCTGAATTTTCTTAATTTTACAACTTCTTCCGCCATGGGTGTGCCGTATGCCGAAGTCGCAATGAAACATCCCCCTCAGCCGCTGCCGCCGCTTTCTCCGTCGTCTTCATCCTCTTCTGTATCCGAAATAGTAGAAAACGACGTTTCTTGAGACCATGACGACCAAAGTCCTGAAATATCAGCGTAGCGAACCTGCCAGAAGTATCTTGTCTCCGGAACAAGTCCCGTTGTGACCACTATGGATGTTACGGCGCCGGCGTTTTCCGCTTCCCAAACGGAGGAAATCTCGTAGGAACCGGATTCAGCCCTGATGCGCCAGTATGAATTTTCCATCGCATCGCCGTCCGGGTCAAAAAATGAACTTGCCGTAAGCAACGGATATAAAGCAATTCCCGAAGCCATATTCGCAGGGCTGATGTTTGTCGGAGTACCGGGATTGGATTGTCCTGCGGAGCGCGTCGTGAAAACTGTTTCATCTGACCATTCGGATTCTACGCCGTAACTATTCACATACCTTGCCTGCCATGTATAACTAACAGCGGTGTCAAGAACCCCCGCAGGCACCTGAATTGAATTTGAAAGATTTGCGGAATTCCATATAATTACACCGTTCTTTTTTATCCTCCATCTCGCGGTAAGCATTGTGTCGCCTTCGGGGTCGTAAAAGGCGCTTGCCGTCAGAAGCGGCATTCTTGAAACGTTAACGGCTCCGTCTGCAGGCGATATATTGACAGGTTTGAGCGGAGGCGACTTTCTTCTTATAAAAACATTAATATTAAAAGCGCCTGCGTCTGAACTCACAGGCATAACGGCGGTTGACAACCCGTAACCAAGCGCATTCCTGTTAACTGTTACTGTCACAGAATCGGTCTCATCCATAACCGCGCCTGAACTCGGATTTACGGATGATATCCATCCGGAACCCTGGTTATAAAACACAGGGCCTATACTCCAATCAATAGTTCCCGTGCCGGTATTCCTGATGCTGAAAGAAAGGGTGTTTTCCGCCATTCCAAAATCCAGCGTATCAGGCGCAACATCCAGAATCAGTACCGCAGGTCTTATAACCAGCATGGAGTAATAGGTAAAAGGCGGAATATCAATAACTATTTTATCTCCTGCAGTGTGCGGCGCTATCTGTATTTCCTTCGGTTCGCGGACAGTATCATTATAATCATAGGGAGTTGCCGACATAACCGCAAATTTCCCCTCGCCCGGAGACGTTTTCATCTCAACCTCTATATCGGCCGCCGGAGGATCTTCCGTTGCCTTGATATCCACATCTTCCGTCTCCGGAACGTTTACGAAATGCAGTATGGTATCGCCGTTCTGTTTTGTATATACCGTGTCTTCCCACCATACATCCCTGTTGCCGGTCACGGTGAATTTTTCCGCCGGATTCTCCATCACCTCAATACCTTCATCCCACAAAAAAGACGAGTATCTGGTCATGAACTGTACCGTCGGGCGCCAGCTGGTGGAACTGGTCAGACAGGGATGATAAGTCAACGCGGTATAAAATGCTCCTATATGGCGCGCCGTCGTCCATGTATCTCTGGACGCAATCCATTCTTCCTGCGTCATGTCTCCTGTATTCTGAAAAGTCCTGTCATACATGTATCCTACCGCACGCACGGTGTCGCTCAACGGCCATGGAAGTCCGGAAAACAGAGGATTTCTCATATACTCATCGCGTTGGGAGAGAAGTTTGTTGAAATACAACTGCCATTTATTCATGCCCCAGTCAGGCCTTATCAACTGAAGTCCCTGATTCTCATGGAGCGTGCCGCTCATCGGGTCTTCAAGAGCTGCAAGGGACTGTTCCCGTCTCACCGCATTAGAAGGATTGGCGTTGTTATACCACAATATGGCGTGAGGATAATTTCCACGGATAATCGCCCTCACCTGCCTCTGGATATTGGCTGAAGCAACGTCGGGATTCTGTCCGCGGTAATAATGCAGGCCGTCCCACGTCCAGTAAGACCTGCTGTCATACGGGCCGAACCACTGACTGCTGAACGGGTAAAAAAGCAGGCCGTAAACAACGGAATCAAAGAAGAATGCGTCAAAACCAAACATGTCAATTCCGCGCACTATCTCTTCGGCTCCGAATTGAACAACGTCAGGGTTGCCGAAGTCGGGTGCAAGAAGATACCAGCCTTCATGCTGCTGGGTTGGCGGATACGAAAGGTCAACGGGCGATACGGGGCGTCCGTCGGGGTCAACGCGGTGGAAAGCGCCCCTGTTGTCTCTCAAAAACCATTCCGGGTGGACGCGCGCAAGTTCATAACCTGCCGCTGCGCCGCCGCATGACTGCACATAACCCCCGTGGCGGACGCCTAACTCCTGGCCTGTAGATATTTTATCTATTAATTCCTGCTTGACAATCCTGTATATTGCCTGACCTGAATAATAAACCGGCGGTTGAGGCGCAAGGTCCGCAAAATCTGAAAGGGCGTAGGAAAAATGGTTTCCGTAATTACCGTACGTGACAAACGGATTGGTGTCTCTGGTTGGAACGTCGGCTATGCCGCCGCCGTTTATCATGAACATCCTGAACCAGTTTTCCCTGCGCCCCACCTGAAAAAATTCAGACTTATCTGCAACCGGATTACCTTCAACGGAAAATTCAGCTCTCAAGGCATGCCCGTAAAAGTTATTGCCGAGAACCCATGCAATATTTACGGTTCTTTCCTGTCCGCCCGAAATAGCCAGCTCCTCTTCCCATACTTTCCTTGACTCTGAAAAATTCCATTCGTCATATACTCTAAAAACTCCTGAAACCTGTCCTGAACCGGAATTTTTAATCGTGACGGAAGCGCTTCCCTGCCCGTCTTCGTCAGACAGGTAAAGAACCTTTGAAGGCCGCACATCCGTTATCAGTACGTCAGAAACAGCAGGCCTGCAGAGAATAATGTGAAAGAGCGATGCCGCAAACAGTATCGTAAAGATGATATTTTTTCTCATTCTTTTCTCTTTGCTCATCGCTCATTGTCATTGTATCTCGGCAATCCTGCGCACTATATCCTGCCATCCCTGCCATGTCCAGAATGGAACGTCGCCTTCCTCCGGGTTTCCCATAGGCGTACCGGTAAATACGAAGACCTTTCCCGTTCCGGAAACGCCTGAAATCAAAAGCGGATATGCGCCTGCTTTCATAATAATCTGTGAATTTGCCCCGCGCAGAGTATCAGAAACGGCGTGTATCCAGTAAACCTTTGGATTGGCGGACAAGTCCAGATTTTCGGTTATGTAATTATTAACCTCTTTTGTAAAAACCGCTCCACTGTTCTCCCATTTTAGGTCAAAAGTATTCAGATATACGGGAAGTATCGCATCCAATCCAAATTTGTCCAGCCTGCCTACCCCCAGCGTAAAAGGACCGCCGAGGACCAGCAATTTTCCGCCGTTTTGAACGTACGTTTTTATCTTGTCAGTTTGCTCCTGGCTGAACTCCGCGCCGCTTACATCGCTTAAAATCATCATCTTTGTCAGCGCAATATCCGCATCCGACGGAAAATCCACAACGCCGTTGCTCTTGGCATTTGAAATCTTTACATCATAATTCTCAAGAGCCTGCGTCAATCCGTAATGTTGGGTATAAACCCCGAAGAAGAGATGAACGCGGTTTTTCTCCTGTGATACGGCACTTCGTATAAACGGCGATATTGACAAAAGCATCAAACCAAAAACAAATCCCTTTGCGTAGTTAACCATTACCGCTCCTTTTTTTACGCCTGCAACATTATCTCGGAGTAATGTCCCAGTATATCTTTAATTCATTATTCAGAAATGCCTGATATCTGTCAGCGTAATACCTTGCCGAGCCGTCAGCGAAAGCAAAGGTTCCGCCGACGCCGCTAACCTTGGTTGTTCCTGCCCACGTAACAAGCGCTTTGTTGTGGCCTTCAATTTTAGAATAGTTCAAGTTGTACAATTGTTCTCCCAAATTGAATGCGTAAGGGTAGCCGTTGTAACCAAGCCTATTGCTTTCGCAAAACAACTCGCCAACCATGATAAACTTGGAAATATCTTTAAGGCGCGCCAGTTTTACCGAACCTCCTTTTCTTCCGCCGCTGGGTCCGTATATCCACATAAGTCCTTCTCCAACGAGGCTTCCTGAACTGGTCCTTCCGTCCACTCCCCATGAAGAACTTTCTGAAAGACTGCGGCCGCAGGCTGTATAGCTGGCTTTTGGCCTTACCAGACCGTCATATGTATTCCATGGTGTCTTGTCTGACGGACAACGCCATATGTAAGACTGGGTTTTGCTTGCCGATTTTCCTCCAGGATTCGGCCTGTATACATCATCAAAGCTTCCGGGCATAAAATACTGCCAGGTATACTGGCGCCAATCCTTGAGTTCGTTGGCATTGTGGTTGAACATGCACGGAAAATAACCGTCCCAGTCGTCAACGTACATAAGCAGTCCAAGCCCTATTTGCTTCATATTGTTTATGCATACCGCCACCCTTGCCCTCTCCCTTGCCTGCGTAAGGGCGGGAAGAAGCATGGACGCAAGAATTGCTATGATGGCGATTACCACCAGCAATTCTATGAGAGTGAATCCTTTCCTTCTGCTTCTATTATTTCTTATCATTTTCCTTTCCTCCTCTTTTTTATTGCAATTAACTTCACTGTTTTCAAACTATACGATGCTTTTATCACCTCCTTTTTTCAGATAATATCCGCATGATTCTCTGATTTTAAGTTTCGGCTCAATAACAGAATGGCAAACCTTAGTTTCAACGCCTGTCATTTTATCAACGAGTATCTCCAGGGTTTTTCTGACAATTTCTTCTTTGTTCTGGTCAATTGTGGTTAATGCAGGATTTGAATACTGTCCTTCCCTTATGTTGTCAAAACCTACAATGGCAATATCTTCTGGGACTCTTAATCCTGCTTCGCGCGCCGCCCTGATCCCTCCTATCGCAGACACGTCGTTCAGAGCAAAAACAGCTTCCGGCCGGTCGGGAAGAGAAAGAATCTTCTTTATTGATGTGTAACCGCTTTCATACAGGCCCAGAGCGTGAATAATCCATTCGTCTCTGAAAGGGAGATTATGCCTCAACAAACTGTCCTTATACTCCATAACCCTTTCTTCAAATTCTGTGGAGCAAATAAATCCTATCTTCCTGTACCCAAGCCCGATGAGATGCTCCATGAGAATTTTTGCTCCTTTACTTCTGTCTGAACCGACAGAATCTATTTCCTGCATACTTCTATTCATTGTCCGGATATTTGAATTTAAAATTATTATGGGAATCCCCGTTCTTCTCTTAAGTTCTGCAATCAAATGCTCCGGAAATGAAAAAGGAAGGATAATCCCTTCAAACTGTCTTTTTATAAAGGAGACGGCTGCCCTTTCGTATCTTTCAGGAGTATCCGCACATGATGTGAACACAAAATATCCTTTTTCCTCCAGCCCCCATTGCAGTTTGACCGATATTTCCGTATAAAAAGAGCTTTCAAACTCGGGTAGGACGATGCCTACTGTGTGGGTTTTTCCGGTGACAAGACTCCGGCCTATCTCCGATGGATGATAATTTATCTCTTCCGCAAACTGCTTTATTCTTTCCTTTGTCTCATCCTTTATCAGCGGGGAATCGCTCAACGCAAGGGATACGGTAGCCCTTGACACGCCAAGCATATCTGCAATGCTTTTCTGTGTTCTGTTATTT
>CAYOWY010000015.1:0-9650 GCA_964407805.1 uncultured bacterium
AGAGACAGATGCAGGCGCTTATAGCAATACAAAACGCCCGTCTTAATATTGCGCTGAAAGACACACAAATGGAAAGTATCTTCCGTCTTTCAGTGGCCATTGAATACCGGGACAGGGAAACAGGCCTGCACATACACCGCGTGAGCGAATATTCGGGGCTCATAGCGCAAAATATCGGATTATTGAAAAACGAGGTGGAGCTGATTAAAAGCGCAATGCCTCTGCATGACATAGGAAAGATAGCAATTCCCGACCACATACTGCTTAAGCCGGGCAGTCTCACCGCGGAAGAAAGAAGAATAGTTGAACAGCATCCTATAATCGGCGCCAAAATGCTTGAAGGTTCGGGTTCTCTGCTTTTAAAGGTGTCGGAGACAATCGCCCTCTACCACCATGAAAAATATGACGGGTCCGGATACCCTTTTCATCTGAAGGGCAGCGGCATACCCCTTTACGGCAGAATTGCGGCAATCGCGGATATTTTTGACGCCATCTCATCAAAAAGAGTTTACAAAGAGGCGGAGAGCATACAGGCCGGTTTTGCATTTCTAAAGGCAGAATCGGGGAAAATCTTTGACCCTAAAATGACAGAAGCTTTCATCGGGCAGGAAGAGGAAATTAGAAAGATACGGGAAATGTACAAAGACGTGTAGAAAACAGCAAGTGGCTAATGGCGTTTGGTAAAAAGTTAAGGCGGGAGGGCAGGATGAAAAAAAACAGAGAACCGGTTGTAGCCGGTTATTTCTATCCCGGAGAAAAAAAACAGCTTCTGCAAATCCTTGACCATTTTGTCGACAGGGATTGCGCAAAAACAGACTGCATGGCCGCAGTATGCCCCCATGCGGGTTATGTCTATTCGGGAGCGACTGCGGGTGCCGTATTCAGCAGGGCGGAAATACGGGAAACGGTAATCATTCTGGGTCCGAATCATACGGGATACGGAGAGCCGTACGCAGTGGATGTGCATGATTCATGGATTACACCTCTCGGCGAAACGGAAGTGGACAGAAAAACAGCAAAGGCTCTTGTACAAAACAGCAGGTATCTTGAAGAAGACACCGTCGCCCACCTGAAAGAGCATTCCCTTGAAGTCCAGCTCCCGTTCCTGCAGTTCCTGAAAAAAGACGTCAGGATTGTTCCCGTCTCTCTCTCCGGTCATGTTGACGATCCGGCATGGAGCGAGATAGGAGAAGCGGTGGCGCAGGCCGCAACCGCATCGGGCGCAGGTAAAACGCTCATCGTCGCAAGTTCCGACATGACTCACTATGAAGAGCAGAGCGCGGCTGAAGAAAAAGACAATTATGCGATAGAAGCAATCCTTGCTCTTGACGAGCAGCTGCTTATACAAAGAATTTATGAAAGAAACATCTCCATGTGCGGCTACGGTCCGGTTATAACAGCCATGATTGCGGCTAAAATGCTCGGGGCAAAAGAGGCGGAACTGGTAAGGTACGCAACGAGCGGAGAAGCTTCAAAAAACTATTCTCAAGTAGTAGGATATGCCGGCATCCTCATCCGCTGAAGAAAAACTCAATAACGTCTCCATCCTGAATTTCCGAGCTGGGGCCGAGAAATTTCAGCACGCCCATATTCTTCGCGGCATGCCATGAGCCGATTTCAATCAAATCCTTCAGATGCAGAGTTGCCGCCTTGATAAATCCTTTTTCTATATCCTTATGCACCCTTCCCGCAGCCTGTCTTGCCGTACAGCGGGAAGAAACAATCCATCCCTGGACTATATCGCCCTTGACAGTATAGAAGGCGATGAGAGATAAACTCCTCATAACTGCCGCATAAAACGCTTCCGCATCAAACGAATCTTCCGTCTTCTGCTGTACCTGAAAAGGGAACGAAAGGTTGCAGGGTTTTGAGCCCCCGTTAATATAAATCAGCACGTTTTTTACGGTAATCAATTCCATTCCCTGGATAAGTTTTTTTTCTTCAGGATTGAGTTCGTTAAGCAGTTTTTCCTTCTCAAGAAGGGACAGTCCCTTCTTAAGAACGTCTATCTGTCCCTTTTCAACGCCTCCTGAAGCATCCGCCCCTTTCTCAAGAATCTTCTGAATCCGTTCCGTATCATAAAAGATAAGTTCCATGAGAAGCGAAGACGCTTCCTCTTCGGGGCTGGAGTCGGAAGAGAAGTTGCCGACAACGCACACTATGATATCCTTGTCAAAAAAAGCCTTGAAGTAATTTGGCGGGAATCCTTCTCCCTCGGGAAACCCCTTAAAATCATACAGTTCAAATTCGGGATACACCCGTTTTACAGATTTCTGTATTTCTGCAATTCTGGCAATATTGCCGTCTTTGTATATGCCCACTCCGGCATTGGGTCTGAAGGGGTCGTAAACATCTTCCTTTTTTCCCGTAAGCCGGCGGAAGAGAGCCGTTTTTCCCGACTGCGCATATCCGAACAAAGATATTTTAAGCATTGTACACCCTTACGCACAAGCCCTCTTGTCCAGAAAACCGGGCAAACAGTGAAGCCAGCAGATTGTAAAAACTGGCCGCATCTTCTTTCTGTGAAGGCAGTTTGGTCAGGCAGGCAAGCGATTTCTGCAAAATGTCTGCGGAAAAATTTTCATCCGACCGCAGGTATTCCGCCATTGACTGTAGATCCGGACATTCTATCTCTGTTATCCGCCCCTCCGCACCGGCTAATTCCAGCAGGCCCGCAAGCGACGGATTTTTTGTGATAAGGGCGCTCTGTCTTTCAATCATCTCCCTGCACAACTGCAGGAATTCCCCTGCATAAATATCCGCCATTGCGAAATTCAGCAGAAGGCGGTTTAACACAAAAACAGGACCGGACGTTTTGCGGTTAACGGCAATACGCCCTTTAAATCCCGTTTTTCCCGCCGCGGACGCAAATCTCTCCATCTCTTGTTTGTCTTCTATTGCCAGCACGAACGAATAACCTCCTTCAAGCGCTTCCGCAAACGCTTGCTCGGAAAGTCCTGCGAAAGGAATCTCCGCAATCACAAGTCCGCCCGCAGAAAGGAGTTCTGCCGCGGCATCCTTCGGGGCAGTCCCTGAAGGAAAACGAAAAATGAGTTCCTGCTCCGTGAACGGACGCATTGTCCCGTAAAGCAGCGCTATTTCCGCATTTGACGCTTGCTTCAGAGGAATATTTGCGGAATAAAATTTGTCTATTCCCTCTATATTGCACACGGTTAATTCCCCGCGCAGATGCTTTTCCACAATGCCGTCCGGAAGAACGGATGTCATGGCATATTCTCTTTTCACGTACCTGCCCAGCTGGCGGGAAAGACTGTCAGGATGCCCTTCAAATTTGTCGAACATTGAAGTGACGTCGTAAACAGGTAAGCCGATTCTTGAGTGTTTTTTCCTTTCCTCTTCAAATCCGTACTGAACAAGCTTTGCGTTAACCATCTCCCTGATCAGAGAAGACGTAAGCCTTTTGGCTTTTGAGGCAATAACCTCGTCTTCAACCTCTCTCACTATGAGTTCTGCTATATTTTCCGGAAGGCCGGTCTCCCTGACAAGGGCCGACACAACCACCGATGCGTCCCACGGAGCTATGTTGTCCCTGCTCCTCCTGACGGAAAGAGTCGTATCCGAAGAAACTCCTGCTTTTGCCTGTTCCCTTTCCGGCAAGTCTCCGGGATTCACTCCCTCTCTTATCTGCCTTGCCCTGGCGCGCCGCTGTCTGTAAAGGATGTAAGACTTTGCCGTCCTTGCATGCCCCGTCTTTATTAAAACCCGCTCCACTATGTCCTGTATTTCCTCAACGGAAGGCATATCTCCCTTGTATTGCGTTTCCAGATACATTCTGACAGCCTCGGCAAGGTCGTCGGCAAGATACCTGTCCTGGCCGCCCACGCTCTGCGCCGCCTTGAATATGGCGTCCGATATCTTCCCTTTGTCAAAAGGAACTATCCTCCCGTCCCTTTTCTTCACCTGCTTTATTCTTTTGTCCATTACCGCTCTCCTGCGCCGTTTAAAAACCTTTGAGGATTTCCCCGGCAAGATACCTTCTATTATACCCTCCCCCGGGAATTTTGGAAAACTTAAAGAATTGTTTATAACAGACAAATCCACCGCTAATATGCTGCAGTCGCAGGTATTGCTTGTTCTGCGAAACAGAAAGCACCGGGAGAAGTCTTCTTCACAATCAGCCTGCGTACCGAAAGCCGTTTTGATGTTGACAAAAATAAAACTATCTGGTATTCTAAACTGCTGAATTTTAATGGAATTTGACCTCACCGGAAACGAAAGATTGCATTCTGAATTTAATTCAGATTCTCTTGCTTAGACCCTGAATCAAGTTCAGGGCGACAGGAAACATCGTTTTCGATTCTCTATTTTCGATTTTCTATTAGCCGGGGTAGCTCACTGGTAGAGCGCAGCCCTGAAAAGGCTGGCGTAGGCAGTCCGATTCTGCCCCCCGGCACCATACAAAACAGTGATAAGTGATAAGTGGTAAAGTGACGTTTTGTGTCATTCCTGCAGATGGTAAGCAGGAATCCAAATACTTGCTACTGGACGCTCTTCAACTAGTTATACCGGAGTATTTCACAAATGCATTATTACGAACAACTCCTCTCGGCTTTCCAACAACTGAACCTCGGGCGGAAGCAGATAGTCATTTCTTTGAACCGCGTGTTCAACAGAGAAAAATGCGGGTTTATGGCTGAAATGATAGACTTGCTGAGGGAGATAAACGAAAATGAAGAAGAAACACAAAAGCTCTCCCGCGAAGAAATGAGGGCAAAAACAGACGCTCTCAAGAAAAGAATACGGGAAGGGGAGCCGATTGACGGATGCCTCGTGGAGAGCTTCGCTCTCACAAGAGAAGCGGCACGCAGAACCCTGAATATGAGGCATTTTGACGTTCAGCTGCTCGGAGGGATGGTCCTGCATAAAGGAAAAATGGCGGAGATGACCACGGGAGAAGGAAAAACTCTTGTCGCCACCCTGCCGCTCTTTCTTAACGCCCTTGAAGGAAAAGGATGCCATCTTGTAACTGTCAACGACTACCTTGCGAAAAGAGACACCCAGTGGATGGGCGCCATATACAACTATCTGGGCCTTTCCGTAGGCTGTATAATCTCCCAGAAAGAAGCCAGGGGAACTTACACCTCTTCCTCTTTTGTCTTTGACCCAGGCTACCTGCCGGCAGATTCAAGATTTTTATACCTGTCCCCCGCTCCGAGGAAACAGGCGTATAACTGCGACATAACCTACGGCATAGGCAGTGAATTCGGGTTTGATTACCTGCGGGACAACATGGCCGCGAGGAAAGACCTTCAGGTTCAGCGAAAGCTGAATTACGCCATCATTGACGAGGTGGATTCAATCCTGATTGACGAAGCCAGAACGCCGCTGATTATATCCGGGCAGGCCGAAGAAACCACAAAACTTTACTACGAGACAGACAAGCTCGTCAGAAAGCTGAACAAAGAAGAAGACTTCACTCTTGACGAGGAAGGCGAAACGGTTTCCCTTACCGACCAGGGCATCCATAAGTGCGAACGGCTGATGGGGATACAAAATCTCTATGACGGCTCAAGCACGGAACGGGTACACCATATCAACCAGGGCCTGCGGGCCCATTATTTTTTCAAGAGGGACAAGGAATACGTGGTAAAAGAAGGGCAGGTTATCATAGTGGATGAGTTCACCGGACGGCTGATGGAAGGGCGCAGATGGAGCGAAGGACTGCATCAGGCGATAGAGGCAAAAGAAGGGGTGAAGATTGAAAACGAAAACCAGACGCTTGCGACGATTTCCTTCCAGAATTACTTCAAGCTTTACAATAAAATCGCCGGGATGACAGGCACCGCCATGACGGAGGCCGTTGAGTTCAAGGAAATTTATACTACGGACGTATTGGCCCTTCCCACAAATAAGAATTTAAAAAGAACCGAATTTGACGACGAAATCTACAAAACCGAAAAAGAAAAATTCAACAGGGTGGTCTCGGAAATAGAGGAAGTATTCAACGCGGGACGGCCTGCGCTTGTCGGAACCGTCTCCATAGAAAAAGCGGAAAAATTGAGCAGGCTTCTCGCCAGAAAAAACATTCCGCACAAGGTTCTTCACGGGAAAAACCATGAAGCGGAGGCCGCCATCATTGCGCAGGCGGGACGGCCGAAAGCAATAACCATAGCAACGCAGATGGCGGGAAGAGGCGTTGATATTATACTTGGCGGCAACCCCGAAATACTCGCGAGGGAAGAAACCATCAGGGTAATCTGGTCGCGTAAAAAAGCGGGGGAAGGGGCGCCCGGACATGTAAAGCAGGAGTTTGCGGAGGCCCTCAACGACATAGAAAAGCGCTACAAACAGGCTCTGGCGGACATAGACGGCGGCCATAAAAACAGCCTTGAGTCCTTGAGAAGCCTGCTGAACGAAAAGGAAAAAACTTTTTCCGTCCTGGACAGAAAAGCCGAAGCATTGTTTGAGAATGCCGTTTTCAGACAACAGGCGGGAGACGCTTACGAGAAATACCGGCCGCGGCTTTTGAAACTTAAGGAGCTCCATGATAAAGCCTCCGAAGACCTTGCCTGCGCGCAGGCGGAAGTCGGAGACAGGCCTGAAAAACTGAAAGATTTCAAAGAAACTGCAAGCAGAACATACAGGGAATACATATCTTTTAAAAACTCTCTCAAAGAGCGGTTCGGCATCGTGCTGGACGAAGACACGGAAGAGAAACGCCACAAGCTGACCGAACTTCTGAACAGCCATGAACTGCACACGCCCGAAGGAAAAAAGAACATCGTCAGGGCGCTGGAACTTTATAAAGAAACAGTCTTTCAGCATTTCTCGCTCCTTGCCTCGGTTTTTACAGAGGCGGAAGGATTCCGGAAGGAACTAAAGAAGGCGGATTCCTACCTTGCCTACATAAAAGAAACTTCCGCGAAGATTGCCGGCGGCGGAGATTTTATCGCACTGGCAGAGGATTTTAAAAACAGGGAAGGACGCATGTATTCGTCTTTCCTTGACGTAAAAAAAGCCGTTAAAAGGGCTATAACCGACCATCTTCTTGAAGAAAATTTTGCATCGGCGGAAAAAGAATACAGAGACGCACTTGCGGGATACGAAAAGGAATTTTCGCAATACTCGGAAGAGCAGAAAGCTGCAAGGGAATCCTACGAAAAAGAAAGGAAGAACTACGAAGAGGAATGGCAGAAAGCAAGGGAAGAACTTGAAAAAACTCCGGAAGAATTCAAGGAGGTCTATGAGCAGCTGCTGGAGCAGTATAAAAAACCATGGATGGCGGACCATCAAAAGGTCGTAGATGCGGGAGGTCTGCACGTGATAGGAAGCGAACGGTACGAAGCAAGGAGAATAGATAACCAGCTGAAAGGAAGGGCGGGAAGGCAGGGAGACCCGGGTTCGTCAAGGTTTTACCTCTCTCTTGATGACGACCTTTTGAGGATTTTCGGTTCGGAGAGAATGGCGGGGGTCATGGGGCATCTTCCCGAAGGGGAAACCATAAAACATCCCCTTATCACAAAGATGATTACTAATGCCCAGAAGAAGGTTGAGGCGCGCAATTTTGAAATCAGGAAACAACTGCTTGAGTTCGACAACGTTTTGAACGAACAGCGCAAAATCATTTACTCCTTAAGGCAGGATATCCTTGAAGGCAGAAATCTTGACGGCTACGTGGAAGAATTCATGGAAGAGTCCGTTCAGGAAAGCGTTGATGAACACATGGATTTACAGGTAAAGCCTTTTCTGTGGAAGCTTGAAAACTTCAGGGCGGCCATAATCAATCTTTTCGGAATTGATCCGGAACTGCCCATGCCCGAAGACATCCAGAACCCCTCGTACTGGAGAGAAACGTTAAAAACGGACCTTGCGCAAAAAGCCTCGGCCGCATATGAAGAGAAGAAAAAAGAAGCAGGCCCGTATCTTGCGGAAATACAGAAATTCATCATGCTGCAGGTTATTGACAGCCGATGGAAAGCCCATTTGAAAGTCATCGACGAACTAAGGGAAGGCATCAGTTTGAGGGCCTATGCGCAGAGAGACCCTCTGCTTGCATATAAACATGAGGGATACCAGGCTTTCCAGGAAATGCTTGCCATGGTAAAAAGAGAGATACTTGCAAATCTTTTCCGCGTCAAGGTTGCAGAAACGCCGGCATCCGTCAAAACCGAAACTCCGGCTGTGCCCGCACAGGTAACTTACAGCCATAAGACATTTGACCAGTTTGATGCCCCCGGGACAAAACAAGCCCCTGCCGCTCAACCGTTTATTCCGCATGCGGATACGCCTGCCGGACCTCAACCCTACACTGCGGCGGCAAAGGTGGGGCGTAATGAACTATGTCCCTGCGGAAGCGGGAAAAAATATAAAAAATGTTGTGGAAAAAATGTGTAAAAGTGGTGTATAACATATGGAAAAAGAGTTAAACAGTATGGAAAACGAGTGGAAACAGACTTTGGAAAGGGTTGAGAAAAGATTAAACAACGCCAGGGCGTATGATATATGGATAAAGCCGGTAAAGTTTAAAGAAAGGACAGGTAACAAGGTAAAGATAGAAATACCCGGGATGACCTTTGAAAAAGGGTTTCTGCCATTTCTTGCCGTCATCAAGGAAGAATTCGAAAAAATCTATGGCTGGCAGCCGGATATTGAACTTTTTTACAGCGGAGAGGCGATAGAAAAAGCTGTAACGATATCCAATGATTCTCCCCTCAACCCAGGTTACACCTTTGACAATTTTGTCGTAGGTTCCAACAATCAGCTGGCTCACGCCGCCGCACAGGCGGTTTCCCAGTCCCCGGGCATAGCGTACAATCCGCTTTTTTTATACGGCGGGTTCGGACTGGGTAAAACGCACCTTATGCAGGCAATAGTGCAATCCGTCAAAGAACGGGAAGAAACAAAAATCATTTACATCCCTGCCGAAGTGTACCTCAATGATTTTATTCACAGCATAAAAAACAAGACCACCAATCTTTTCAGGCAGAAATTCAGAAAGCTGGATTTCCTGCTTATCGACGACATACATTTTATAGCCGGTAAGGAAGGGACGCAGGAAGAGTTTTTCCACACATTTAATTTTCTTTACGACCAGAGAAAACAGATTATTCTGTCAAGCGACAGGCCTCCGGCCGAGATATCGTTCCTGGAAAAGCGCCTGATCTCCAGGTTTGAATGGGGGCTGGTGGCTGAAATCCTTCCACCCGATTTTGAAACAAGGGTCGCGATACTGAAAAAGAAGTGTGAAATTAAGAATATTGCAGTGAATGATGATATAATATTCTATATTGCCGAAAATATTAAGGATAATGTCCGGGTGCTTGAAGGGGTTTTAAACAGAATTTTCGCTTTTTCAAGCCTGTTGAATAAAGAAATTGATAAAAAGATAATTAACGAGATAATGGATGGCGAGTACTATAAAAAAAGGGTTATAATAAACCTTGAAACGATAATGACTTTTGTTTGCGAATATTTTAAAATAAAAGAAGATGATTTACTTAGTAAGACCAGAATGAAGAATATTTTAATGCCCCGTCAGATAGCAATGTTTTTAAGCAGGGAATTAACAAATAACTCTCTCCATTCAATTGCGGTTAAATTTGGAGGGAAAGACCATACGACAGTGCTTTATACGTGTAAAAAAATAAAAAAACTTTATGATACGGACGAGTATATGAAAGGTGTGATTG
>CAYOWY010000016.1:0-1156 GCA_964407805.1 uncultured bacterium
TTAATGTCCCGTCTGAAGAAAGCCTCCCGGTTGGGCATAGGCGTACCAACTATTATTATGTTGAAATTTCTGATGCGTATTAATCGTAATTTCCGTATTGTTTCCAGACATCAAGCATGAGTTTATATCTTGCAAGAGGCATTCCGGTGTAGATGCAGTTTGACGTGGAAAAGATATATCCGTATCCCGGCATACCCCACTGCAGTGCGTATCTCGCTGACTCTATGACCTGTTCTTCCGTGCCTGTTTGCAGGAGTCCGCAGTTCACGTTGCCTATGAGGCATACCTTATCGCCGGCAAGTTTTTTTACCTCTTTAATATCCACTCCTGCCTGCGGGTCAATAGAATGGAGGGCATGAGGATTTGTCTGTACAAGCTGGTCAAGGATGGGCATTATGTTTCCGTCGGTATGTTTTATCGTGTAAAAACCCATATCGCGGTAGCCTTTAATCAGTTTTGCAAGATAAGGAGCGATAAATTCCGAGAACATCGCAGGACTTAAAAACGGCCCGGTGTTCAGGCAATAGTCACAGCATAAGGCAAAACCGTCGAGTCTTTTTTTCAGCTTTTCTGCACGGGTAAGGGCACTATTTACCATCATCTCCGCTTCCGTTTTCAGCTTTTGCGGTTCATCCTGAATCCTGTACGAAAAGTTTAGCATCTCTTCGCCTGAAGGAAGGGAGAAAGTTGCATCGCCGTGCATCATAAGGAAGTATTTGTCTCCGGCAAGCTCCCTCACTGCATCTATCATTCTCAAAGTGCCGTCAATGCCGCCCGGTACGGATTGCAGGAAGATGGCGCTGTGTTCAAATCTATCAGCTGTCATCACAAAAATTTCCGCCATCTCCTTTATGTGAAGTTCCTTTTCTTTTTTGCTCATCTGGTCCCACTGGCTGTATAACCTGTGTGAGGGATGTACCTTCCCGAATTCCTCCATTGTAAGAAAAAAAACCAGTTCAAAATGTGGAACTCTGCCTGACAGAGGCTTTCTTTCCAATGCTGATATAAACCTTTCTTTTGGCGACATGATGACCTCCCGACTGCAATTCTTAAAAACGGCTTTCCATATATTATAACGGTTTTTCGCATGGTTACAATACAGCATATTACTTTTAAGAGACTGGAAATTCTGGTATAATAAATAATTATGCTTTCT
>CAYOWY010000016.1:1166-9463 GCA_964407805.1 uncultured bacterium
GGGCAGAAAAGGCGCGCCGACAGCTTCCTGTGGTTCATCAGCATTTTTTCCATTGCCGGTATTGCCATAGGGGTGGTTGCCCTGATGCTGGTAATAGGCGTTATGAACGGTTTTTCCAAGGAGCTTAAGAGAAAGATAATAGGTGCGTACCCGATTATCACCATAGAAGGGAAACCGTTTATACGGGATTACAGGCAGGTTATGGACCAGGTTTCTGCAGGCGTGGGGGAGGTCAAGGGGATATCCCCGTATATAACCACGCAGGTGATATACAAGTCTGATAAATACATGCTCGGCGGCATCCTCAAGGCGATTGACCAGAATTCGGAGGATGAGGTTACAAACATAGCGAAATTTCTCAATAAAGGGGAACTTAAAGGGCTGGATGAAGGGATAATACTCGGAAGTGAACTTGCGCAGGAGCTGGAAGTTGATTTAGGCGATGACCTCTCTGTAATCACCGGGGCATTTTCCATGGGCAGGCAGGTTAAGGTTGCCGGCATAGTTGAATACGGAGTTTATGCCTTTGATTCTTCTATGGGCTTCGTATCTCTCAACAGCGGCATATTCGGCTCTGTCAGCATGGTGCAGGGGATAGGGATAAGGATAGACGACATTTACGCTTCGGAAAGGGTTGCCGCAAAAATCAGAAAGGTGATTGATGAAAAATACACAGTTTCCACGTGGGTTCAGAAAAACAAGATTCTTTTCGCCGCCCTTGCTCTTGAGAGGAAAGCCATGGCTATTATACTCGGGCTGATAGTGCTTGTGGCGTCTTTCAACATATCCTCAACGCTTATGATAACGGTATACAGGAAGGTCAAGGAGATAGGGATTTTGAGGGCGCTGGGCCTTTCTTCCAGGGACATAGAAAAGATATTCATTTACCAGGGGTTGATCCTGGGCGCAAAAGGCCTTTTCTTCGGGCTTGCGACAGGGGGGGTGCTTGCATGGCTTTTGAAAAGGTATCAGTTTATAAAACTTCCGGAGTTTGTATATGACCTGTCCCGTCTGCCGATAGAGATTTCTCTGTCCGACATAATGTGGATAGCGGTATCCGTGGTTGCCATCGTGACTTTTGCGAGCGTGTATCCCGCGAAACGTGCGGCGGGGTTAAATCCCAACAGGGCGATAAGAAATGAGTAAATTACTGACGGCTGTTAAACTTACAAAGGAATACCCGGGCGGGGTTACGGCGCTTAAGAATGTTGATTTGGAAATAGAAAAAGGCGAGATACTGATATTGCTGGGGCCTTCGGGGTCGGGCAAGACCACGCTGATAAATCTGCTGGGGCTTCTTGATAAGCCTACCGGAGGGGAAGTTTACCTTGACGGCAGGGAGATAACGTCTTTGGGTGAAAGGGAAACATGCGGCATAATGAACAAGACTTTCGGGTTCATATTCCAGTTTTTTTATCTGATTCCGGAACTTACCGTGGTTGAAAATGTTATGCTGCCCCTATGGATAAAGGAAAAAAGTTCTCTGAAACTCAAGCCTTATTATGAAGAGGCCGAAAGCCTGATTGAAGAGTTTAACCTTGCCAAGAGAAAAAACTCCTTTCCCTCACAGTTATCGGGCGGAGAGCTTCAGAGGGTTGCAATATGCAGGAGTTTGATATGCAAACCTTCGGTAATATTCGCAGACGAGCCTACCGGCAGCATAGACAAGAAATCTTCAGAGATTTTTTACGATACAATCAGGTCTCTTAATGAAAAAAGGGAAGTTACCTTCATTATAGGCACGCATAACGACAAGTTTTTACAATTCGCCACAAAAGTAGTATATTTAAATGAAGGAGAGGTTGAAAAAACGGAACAAATTGACAGAGGGGAATAGAAAAAACGAAACCCCTCACTGTGTATGTGTATCCTGGTAGAGTTCGGGGTAAAGGGGTGGGAATAATGGGTTTGCTTATATATTTGAACGGGAAACTGGTTCCCGAGGAAGATGCAAAAGTTTCTATATTTGACCACGGCCTGCTGTACGGAGACGGGGTGTTTGAAGGGATAAGGGGGTACAACGGAAGGATATGGAAGCTGGAAGAGCATCTTTCAAGGCTTTATAACTCGGCAAAAGCCATAATGCTTGACGTTCCGCTTAACTTTTATGATTTAAAAAACGCAATTATTCAGACTGTCAGGGCTAACAAGCTGAAGGACAGCTACATAAGGGTTGTTGTTACCAGAGGGGCGGGTGACCTGGGTCTTGACCCGAGGAAGTGCAGGGTGCCTACGCTTTTTATAATAGCCGGAACCATACAGCTTTATCCGGAGGCGCTGTATGAAAAAGGGCTTGATGTGATTACCGTGGGTACCAAAAGGAACCTGACCGAATCGGTCAATCCTTCCATAAAATCACTCAATTATCTGAATAATATTCTTGCCAAGATAGAAGCGAACAACGCCGGGGCGGCAGAAGGGTTGTTGTTAAACCATATGGGATATGTGAGTGAATGCACGGGCGAGAACATTTTTACGGTTAGAAACAACTCTTTGTATACGCCGCCCGTATATGCCGGAGTGCTTGAAGGCGTGACAAGGAATATCGTAAAGGAAATTGCCGCCGGCATAGGGCTTAAGGTCACGGAAGAAAATATGACGAGGCATGACATATTTACGGCGGATGAGTGTTTCCTTACGGGAACCGCTGCGGAAATAGTTCCTGTCGTCTCCCTTGATAAAAGGGTGATAGGCACAGGGAAGCCGGGTGAAATTACCAGAAGGATAAGGAAAGAGTTTTCCTTTTTGACCAGGGAAGAAGGTGTTCCCGTATACGAATAGCGGTTGATGATGCCGGCTGTAATATGCTCTGCGCGATATTCACGGCAGGGTGCGGTATTGAGGAGGCATTATGTTTGAAAGGTTCACCGAACGGCTGAAGGTTCTCCTTGATTTTGCCAGGAAGGAAGCCATAAGGTTCGGTCACAACAGGATTGAGCCCGAGCACATTCTTCTTGCAATGATAGAAGATGCCCAGGGAGTCGGATTTACGATTCTTCACCAGATGGGCATTGAGTTTCACAAGATGAAACATGAGATGGAAAGCAGTATGAAGATAGGGGTACCCGTTTATGTCGGAGAGTTGCCTTTGAGCATACAGTCGAAAAAAGTACTTGAACTTGCCATAAAGGAAGCCCAGTTTTACACGCATAACTATGTCGGGACGGAACACGTTCTGCTGGGAATAATTGCCGCCGAGGAAACACTCCCTTCAAAGATATTGAGAAACAACGGCATCACTCTGAAAAATGCGCGCGAGGTTTTTGAGGACTTCATTTTAAATAACAACGGGCAGAAATGGGGAGCATATGACAGGTCGGCGCCGTCCCAGCAGTATCAGAAAAGCAAGGCTACGGCCCTGCAGACCTTCGGCAGGGACCTTACCAAACTTGCGCGGGAAGGAAAACTTGACCCTGTAATAGGCAGGGATAAAGAGATAGAGAGAGTGACACAGATTTTGTGCCGGAGGAAGAAAAACAATCCCGTACTTCTCGGAGAACCCGGTGTCGGTAAAACTGCGATTGTGGAAGGGCTTGCACAGAAGATTATTTCGGGGGGCGCTCCCGAAATCCTGAAGGACAAGAAGCTTATAATGATAGACCTGCCTTCAATGGTCGCCGGAACAAAATACAGAGGTGAATTTGAGCAGAGAGTCAAGGTGGTACTCGATGAGATAAAAAACTCCCGCAACATAATCATCTTTATTGACGAAATACATACTCTTGTGGGTGCGGGCGGGGCGGAGGGGGCGATAGACGCCTCAAACATACTGAAGCCTCCCCTTTCCCGCGGCGAGATACAGTGCATAGGAGCGACGACTCTTGACGAATACAGAAAATACATTGAGAAAGACGGGGCGCTTGAAAGGAGATTCCAGCCTGTAATGGTAAATCCTTCCACGGTTGAGGAGACCGTTGAAATTTTGAAGGGGTTGAAGGAAAAGTATGAGAATCACCATAATCTTAAGATTTCGGACGAGGCAATTGAAGCCGCCGCGGTATTGAGCGAGAGATATATATCGGGAAGGTTTTTGCCCGACAAGGCGATTGACTTGATAGACGAAGCCGCAAGCCGGCTTCGGCTGAAACTTTACAATCCGCCGGAAGAGATAGAAAAGTTCAACAGAAAGATTGAAGAAGTTGTCAGGGAGCGGGAAAACGCGGGAAAAAAACAGGAATATGAAACGGCGGCCGCCTTGAGGGATAAAGAGAGGGAGCTGAAAAACAAGCTGGATTATTTAAGGGAAAACTGGAGCAAGCTTATTCCCGAAGAGAAAAGAATCATAAGGGAAGAGAATATTGCCGAGGTCGTTTCACAGTGGACCGGCATTCCCGTGGTACAGCTTTGCAAAAAGGAAAAGGAGCGCCTGCTTGACATGGAAAAAGAGGTTCATGAAATTGTCGTCGGGCAGGATGAGGCAATTTCGGCGGTCAGCAGGGCGATCAGAAGGTCCAGAGCGGGGCTGCACGACAGGCGCAGGCCGATAGGAAGTTTTCTTTTTCTCGGACCTACGGGCGTGGGAAAAACTCTGCTTGCCAGGGCGCTCGCAAAATTTCTGTTCGGAGACGAAAAGGCCCTGGTGCAGATAGATATGTCGGAATATATGGAGAAGTTTTCCATAAGCAGGCTTATCGGAGCTCCCCCGGGGTATGTAGGCTATGAGGAGGGGGGACAGATTACGGAAAGGATAAGAAGAAGGCCTTACAGCGTCATATTGCTTGACGAAATTGAAAAGGCGCATCCTGACATTTTCAACCTTCTCCTGCAGGTTATGGAAGACGGCAACCTTACGGACAGTTTCGGCAGGAGCGTGAATTTCCAGAACACCGTTTTTATTATGACGTCAAACATAGGGAATCAGATTTTCAAAAACCATGCCGTCATAGGATTCCGGCAGGAAGGCGGAGAAGATATTCAGGATGACCTGAAAGACAAGATAATGGAGCAGGTTAAACATTCATTCAGGCCGGAGTTTCTTAACAGGCTGGATGAGATAATAGTGTTCCATCCGCTGGGAAAAGAGCATCTCTTTAAAATTGCCGATCTGGAGATTTCTTCCGTAACGGCCAGGATGAAGGAACAACATATTGCGGTTATTGTTTCCGGCAAAGCGAAGAGTTTTCTGATAGACAGAGGTTCGAGTTACGAATTCGGAGCCAGGCCGTTGAAAAGGACAATATCAAAATATCTTGAAGACCCGCTTTCAGAAGAAATACTGAAAGAATTGTATCCCAAAAATTCAACTGTTTTTGTAGATTACAGAGGGAAAAAGAAACTTACCTTCAGGCTCTTGAAGAAAGGAGACGACCTTGAAAAAAATACGAATTCTGCTGTTGTGCCTCTTGCTTAACCCTGTTTTCGCGCTTTTTGCACAGAACAGGATAAATTCCGTTGACATATCCGGCAACAGGAATGTAAGCAAGGAGCGTATATTGATGCTTATGAAGATGAAGCCGGGCGTGGAATTCAATGAAGAACTTTTGATAGAGGACATAAAGAAAATAGGCGAAACCGGTTTCTTTTTCAGCATAGGATACGAGAAAGAGGAGACGGAATCAGGAGTTGACATAAAGCTCCGTGTTGTTGAAAATCCCGTGATAAGGGATATAAAGTTTACGGGCAACAAGGCATTCAAATCGGCAAAACTTCAGGAATTCCTCGGCGTGAAAAAGGGAGATATCCTGAATGAGGTTAAGATCGCAAGGGGGATTGAAGAGATAAAGGCGAAATATAAAGAGAAAAAATTCCATCTTGCGGATGTCTCGCATGAACTGGAAGACAAGGACGGAGACGTTATCCTCAAAATATCCGTAAGCGAGGAAGGCAAAGCGTATGTTTCATCAATAATTTTTGAAGGGAACAAGGCTTTTTCCGATAACAGGCTTCGCAAACTGATGAAGATAAAACAGAGGAAAATGCCGTTTATAAAGGGTTCTTTCAAGGAAGACCTCTTTGAAAAGGATGTCGAGAACATAACAGGTTATTACAGAGACCAGGGTTTTATTGACGCAAAAGTGAAAAAAACAGTGGCCGCGGATGAGAAAGGCAGGACTCTTGTTCTGCGCATGCTCGTTGAGGAAGGAACGCGCTACTACCTCGGAAAAATAAATTTCAGAGGAAAGCTCATCGTCGACGAAAAGGAATTGAGGAATACGCTGGCATTAAAAAAGGAAGGCGAGTTGTTCAGCAGGAAGAAAGCCGATGAGAATATCAGGGACTTGTCGGTTTTTTACATGAATAAAGGATACCTGAAAATCAAGGTTAACGAAATACCCGTAATGTCGGAAAAGCCGGGAGTTGTAAATGTCACGTATTTCATAGAACCCGACGAGATATTCTATGCCGGTGAAATTATCGTAAGGGGCAATGTGAAAACAAAGGATAAAGTTATCAGGCGCGAGGTCAGGGTTGAGCCGGGAGATAAAATAACCTCCGACAAAGTCCGCAGGAGTTTCAGCAGGCTTTTTGACCTCAACTATTTTGAAAAAATAAATATCTATCCCGAATTTACCGGCAAACAGGGAGTTGCAAATTTAATCGTTGACGTTGAAGAGAAAGAGCGGACGGGGCTTTTTGTCATAGGCGGCGGCTACAGCAGTGTTGATGATATTGTGGGAATGATAAGCATACAGCAGAGCAATTTTGACATAGCAAACCCGCCTTCGTTTACCGGGGGCGGCCAGAATATAGGAGTCAGCGTGGAATTGGGAACCGAGGCGAGAAATTACAGGTTCAGCTTTACGGAACCCTATTTTTTTGACAGGCCTGTCTGGTTCGGGACCGATTTATACGGCACAAGAAGGGCATGGAGCGATTATACCGAAGAAAGGATGGGCGGCGCGTTGAGGATAGGCAGGAGATGGGAGAGGGCATCCCTGGGTTTCACATTCAGGGCAGAGGAGGTTTCGCTTTCGGACATTGATGTGCCGTCGCCCATAAGGCCGGAAGGAGATATCTGGAAAAACAGTATAACGGCAGCTTTGACGCACAGCACGCTTGACAGCAGGCGTTCCCCGACAAAAGGGAATTTGTCCCGCCTTTCTGTTGAATATGCGGGAGATATTCTTGAAGGAGACCTTTCTTTCGTCAAGCCGGTGCTTGAAAATGATTTTTACTGGCCTTTGGGCAGGCTGATTTTCCACAGCAGGACCTATGGAGGCATGGTTAGCGAAACGGCGGATACAGAGGTTATCCCTGTTTATGAAAGGTTTTTCGGCGGCGGCATAGGAACGGTCAGGGGCTACAGAGAAAGAAAGTTGGGCCCTTCCGGCAGCGAGGATGACGGAGGCCAGTCGCTCTTCGCCCAGAATATTGAGTTGATTTATCCTTTATATGAAGATATACTAAAAGGAGTTTTATTTTTTGACGCGGGCAATGTGTGGGAGGACTGGGGGGATTTCGGTTCGCTTCGTAAAAGCGTCGGAGCGGGAATTAAGGTCGTTGTACCGCTTCTTAACGCTCCTATTGAAATTTATTACGGACATGCCCTTGACAGGCGTACAAAGGATCCCGAGGGCAGATGGCATTTCGGCATGAGTTTCGGATTCTGATAGAGAGGGTAAAAAACAAAAGCGGCGTTCAGGGTATAGCGTACAGCGTATAGAAAAACGATACTAAAAGCTTCAAACTAAACGCTTAACGCTATACGCGGAAGCAAGGAGGATTGAAATGGATAGAATTAAAAAAGTTGTTTTAAACGGAATTTTTTTGAGTCTGTTATTCGCGGGGACTGCTTTTTCGCAGACCGTGAAAATCGGATATGTGGATTTGAAAGCTGTTTTTGAAAAGTATAAAAAAACCGCGGTGGAGGAAAATAAGTTCAAAGAAGAAGTTGATAAGAAAGAAGCCGAACTGAAAGCGCTTGAAGTTGAAATGAACAGTAAGAAAACCGAGTATGACAATAAGAAAGATGTCATGAAGCCCGAAGAAAGAAGCAAGAAGGAAACCGAACTTAAAGAGAAATTTGAGCAGTATACGAAAAAATATGCCGAGATAGGCAAGGAATTGGAAAGCAAGCGCAAGGACCTTGAGGCTGGCCTGCTTGAGGAAATACGCAAAGAGATTAAGGCCTACGGAGATAAAAACAGTTTCACGGTTATTCTTGATTCAAGGATGGTTATCGGCGGAAAATCAGCGGCTGATATCACAGAAGAAATTGTGAAGATTCTAAATAAGTGAAAAAACAGGCGGAAACGACAAGTGAGAATGACAGCAAGGGAAATTGCGGAGATAGTTGGCGGGGTTGTCATAGGCGATGAGAGCGTAAGCATCACCGGCCTGTCCGGTATAAAGGAGGC
>CAYOWY010000017.1:0-769 GCA_964407805.1 uncultured bacterium
AAATATCTCTGGGCTTTATCCTATTCACAATTTTTTTTGGCCCGACTTGTGAAAAATATCACAAATGGAAACTTTGTATATATCCGGTAAGGACTGGGAGAGCTTCATAAAGGGAAGGATAGAATCTCACAAAATATTTGCCCCCATTGATTTCAACGGCACTCTTTTCTACGCCAAAATAAACAAGGAAAATACGCACGATATCATTTATAACAGGGCAAGGCCGGTCGAACCTCTGAAAATGTTCCTGTATCCCTTCAAAGAAAGGGTTGCTCCTTCGGTGGAAGAAATAGAAGATATTGTCGTGATGGGTCCTTCCGCCTGCGACCTTAAAGGACTGGAGATACTTGACCGGGTATTTAAAGACGGCGACTACAAAGACCCCTGTTATGTACAAAGAAGGGGAAAAACCCTGATAATCAGCTTTGACTGCGCTTCTCCCTATCCCGTATGTTTTTGCGAACTCGTAGGACTGCATCCTTATCCGGATGGCAATTTTGACCTGAATCTTTCCGTGATTCCCGAAGGATTTCTTGTAGACATAGGCTCCGAGAAAGGCAGGGCTTTCATAGGGAATGACCAGAAATTTTTCCAGATAACCGATGAGTTGAGAAAAAAAAGAGGCGAAGGAAGGAAGAAAGCGGGAGAAATAATAAAGGAATCCAACAGGGAATTTGATTTCGGCAATATAGACAACCTTAAGGGCGCATGCCAGACAGAATTATGGAAAGCGCCTAAAGAAGTTGAAAACTGCGTCCAGTGCGGCAGC
>CAYOWY010000017.1:779-9287 GCA_964407805.1 uncultured bacterium
GAATAACTGTCCTACCTGCGTCTGTTTCCTCCTTGAAGATACCGGCAATCAGCAAGAGATGAGGAAAACAAAGGTATGGGACAGCTGTCTTTTCCCTGGATACGCAAGGATGGCGGCAGGAGCGTCTCCGCGTCCCACTCTTTACGACCGGTACGCAAACCGCCTGCTGTGCAAATACTGGTACATGGTGGAAAATTTCGGGATTAAGGGCTGTACGGGATGCGGAAGGTGTATCGCCGGATGCGCCGGCAAGATTGACAAGAGAAGAGTGATAACCGAGGTATTGAGGGAAAAAGACAGGGTATAATGGACAAGAATATTTACGAGCCGATTAAATGCGAAGTCCTTGAGGTAATAACTGAATCGCCTACGATAAAAACGGTTATACTGAAGCCTGAAAAAGAGTTTTCTTTCCTCGCTGGACAGTTTGCCTCTCTTACCGTTCCCGGAGTGGGAGAAGCGCCTTTCACGCCGTCTTCCTCCCCTTACGAGAAAGCAAAACTGGAGTTTACGGTAATGAAAGCGGGGAAAGTTACGGCAGAGATACACAATCTCAAGCCGGGCGATACCGTCGGAGTAAGAGGCCCCTACGGAAAACCCTATCCCCTGGATTTTTATAAAGGGAAGGAGATACTGCTTGTAGGCGGGGGAGTAGGACTTGCCCCTTTGCGCGCATTGTTTTTTGCGTTAATGCATACGGTGAATGACTATAAAAGGATTGTTTTCTGCTGTGGGGCAAAAACGCCTGATGATTATATATACAAGGGTAAAATACTTGACGAATGGCATTCTCTCTGCGATAAGAATCCTGTTTGTTTCAGGATAACTGTGGACAGGAAAGACGAGAAATGGAAATACGGGGAGGGAGTTGTCACGAAAACGCTCGACGGCCTTGACGTTGACATAAAAAATTCCATCGCAGTTGTATGCGGCCCGCCGATAATGATGAAGTTTACAACGCTCAAACTGCTGGAAATCGGGTATACAGACCCGCAGATATACCTCTCGATGGAAAGGAAGATGTACTGCGGCGTTGGGCAGTGCAGGCACTGCCTCATAGGCGATCTTTTTGTATGCAAGGACGGGCCTGTTTTTACTTACGACAAATTGAAAAATAAACCAAACATCTGGGTGTAACTCTCACCCTCACCTTAACCCTTTCCCCTTCCGCCACAAAGCATAGGCGGACTTCGCAAGGGAGAGGGAACAGGCAGAGGGAGAATTAAGAAAAATGAAGAAATTGTACATAGATTACGACAAACTGCTGGAAACCGGAAGCGCGGACATCAAGTGCAGTTATCGTATGCATCCCGGTAATAACGGGATAACGGGGTTGAGGGAAGAGCTTGCATTCATGTTTGTCTGCAGAAGATGCGAAGACTACCCCTGCGTGAACAGCTGTCCGACGGGAGCCCTGAAAAGGGAATCCGGCCTGGTGAAGCGTTCAAAGATACTGTGCGTCTCATGCAAGACCTGCTCTCTCGCCTGTCCTTTCGGGACTATTCTTACCGAGTTTATTCCTTATCTTGTAAGCAGGTGCGACACCTGCCTCGGAAGGCTTAAACGAGACGAACAACCCCTGTGCGCCGCAAGCTGTGAAAACGGAGCCGTACAATATATTGATGAAGAGAAAATAGAAGACAAAACAAATCTTTATAAACTGGGAGACAATGTTCTGGTCAGGGCTCTCAACTGGCTGGATCTTTACGGAATAAAAAAATGAACGCTGTTAACGTATTGCTTTATTTTCTGGTCAGCCTGGCGGCTTTCGGCGTGTGCGGACTGCTTGCCATGTGGGTGGACAGAAAAGTTACCGCACGCCTGCAATTCAGGGTTGGTCCGCCGTGGTACCAGAACTTTGCGGACTTTGCCAAACTTGCAGGAAAGGAATCTCTGATACCCGAAAAAGCCAGCATCTTCATGTTTGTGTTCGCGCCGGTTCTCGCCGTGTTAGCAGCTGCAATGAGCGGGGCCGTTCTGCTGCTCGTTTTTAGCAAAGGCTTCGGGTTTCCCGGGGATGCAATACTTCTTCTTTACCTGCTTACGGTACCCTCTCTTGCAATAATACTCGGAGGGAGTTCTTCGGGAAACGTACTTGCGTCTGTGGGGATAAGCAGGGAAATGAAGCTTATTCTCGGATATGAACTGCCGTTTGCCTGCGCTTTAATTATTCCTGCGGTGAGAAGCGGGGCGACGACTTCGCTTGTAGAAATTTTACGGTTTCAGCAGGCCAACGGCATAACACTCGGTTCTGTCTCCGGCGTAATCGGCTTTCTTTTAGCGGTTTTTGCCCTTCAGGGAAAGATAGGACTCGTGCCTTTTGACCTGGCGGAAGCGGAAGGAGAGCTTGCGGGAGGCCCATTCATAGAATATTCGGGCATACTTCTGGGGCTCTTCAAACTCGCGAAAGCCATTCTTCTAATGGTAGGCCCGCTATTTGTCGTAACCCTGTATTTCGGAGGGATAAATTTTGCTTCGGTTACAGGCGTGATAGCAGGGATATTGAAATACCTGCTGATTCTGGTGCTGTTCGTTCTCATAAAAAACACCAATCCCCGTTTGAGGATAGACCAGGCGCTGAAATTTTACTGGGGATGGCTTACGCTGTTTGGAATAATAGGGATTTTGCTGGCTGTAAAGGGACTGTAAAAAATGAGCTTGAAAATTAAGGCGTTAAAAAAATCGCTGTGGGTTTACCACATGTCGGGCGGCTCCTGCAACAACTGCGACATAGAAATTCTGGCATGCCTTGACCCGCGCTTTGACATTGAACGGTTCGGGATGACGCTGGTTGGAAGCCCGAGGCACGCGGATGTTCTGCTCTGCACCGGAATAATAAATAAAAAGTGCGTTGAACGGGTAAAAGAGGTATATGCACAGACCGCAAAGCCGTGCGTTGTGGTTTCCATAGGCGCCTGCTCCTGTTCCGGAGGTATCTTCAGGGACGGATATCAGATGGGAGGCCCTCTTGATAAGCTTATACCGGTGGACGTATATATCCCGGGATGCCCGCCCAAGCCCGAGGCGATGATTGCAGGCATACTAAAACTGCTGGAGAAACTGAAATGAACGTTCTTGATACGCTTAAAGAAAAACTAGGCGGCAGTATAAAGGAAATCAAGGTGCATAATGCCAAAAGAATTTATATTACCGTTGACAGGGCGGATGTCAAAAAATGCCTGAAAACGATTTTCAGGGACCTTGACGCAAGATATATCGTCGCTTCGGGCGTTGAGAATTTTGACTCTTTTGAAATTTTGTACCACTTCGGTTTTGACGTAGAAGGAACGGTTGTATCCGTAAGAACCTGTCTTGACAGGGAAAAACCGGAGATTGAGTCAATGACAAGCATAATACCCGGAATCTCCTACATTGAACGGGAGATGAAGGAATTGCTGGGGATTCACTTTACAGGACACCCCGGTTTAACGCATTTCCTTCTGCGCGACGACTGGGAAGAAGGCAATTATCCGCTGAGGAAGGCTGAAAATGGCTGAAGAAAAAAAGAAAAAAGTAATTGTGCCCATAGGGCCCTATCATCCCCTGCTTGAAGAGCCGGAGTTCTTCGCCCTTTACTGCGACGGGGAAAAGGTTGTAGACGTTGACTGGCAGGCTGGATACAACCACAGGGCGATAGAGAAACTGTCCGAAGGCAAGCATTGGGACCAGGTTACATTCCTTGTGGAAAGGATATGCGGCATCTGCTCCACATCCCATCCTTTTGCGTACTGCAACTGCGTGGAAGACCTTCTGGGGACGTCGGTCCCGGAACGGGGGAGATACATAAGATGCATTGTAGGTGAGCTGGAGAGAATCCACAGCCATCTACTGTGGGTGGGGCTTGCAGGGCATTTTCTCGGATACAACACGGTATTCATGTGGGCATGGAAATACAGAGAGCCGGTTCTGGATATGTTTGAGATAATAACAGGCAACAGAAACCACTACGCCATGTTCAAGATAGGCGGGGTGCGGAGGAATATAGAGGAAGAGGACATGCCTGCGTTGAGAAAGGTGCTGAAGGGACTTAAGGCCCAGCTGGAGATGCTCACGCATGCTGTGTTGGACGACCCTGTTCTCGGAGCAAGGCTGAAAGGCGTGGGGGTGCTGACAAAAGAACATATTAAAAATTTCGGCGCCGTGGGTCCCGTAGCCAGGGCAAGCGGCATAGGCGGGGATATAAGAAAAGACGATCCTTACGCCGCATATCCCATGCTTGACTTCAAGGTTATAACCGCCGACCACGGCGACGTATTTGACAAAGCGGTGGTACGACTTCTTGAGATGTTTGAATCCATTAAAATGATTGAACAGTCACTGGATGCCATTGAAGGAAAGGGAGGAGACATACAGGCGGAAGTGAGAGAAATTCCTCCGGGAGAAGGCATCGGCCGCCACGAGGCTCCGAGGGGCGAATGTTTCCACTATGTAAAAAGCGACGGGACAAACAGGCCTGTGAGGCACAAGATACGGGCCCCCAGCTATACCAACATACCGACGTTTAAAGCGAGCTGTATCGGGCAGATGATACCGGACGTGGCTATCATCCTTGCGGGAGTTGACCCATGCTACTGCTGTACGGAAAGGGTGGCAGTCTACGATGCGGGAAGCAGGAAGAAACAGATGTACGATTTCAACCAGCTGGTTAAGATGTCCAGGCAGAAAACGGAAAAGATAAGAAAAGAAATCTAAAATGAAAAAACCGAAACTGCGCGAACTTAGAGAGGCGATAACGAGCTTGTTTTCCAGGCCGTTCACCACGGATTTTCCGTATAAGCCGCATACCCCTCCGAAGAGATACAGAGGCAAGCCCGAATACCATGAAGACGGGTGCGTGGGCTGCGGGGCATGTTTTCAGGTATGCCCGGCAAAAGCCATTGAAATGAAGGATGAACTGAAAGCAGACGGCGGGCCGACGAGAACGCTTGTACACCACCCGGCCGAGTGCCTTTTCTGCGGCGAATGCGAGCGCAACTGCATCACCCAGGAAGGAATAAAACTCTCCACGAAATTTGATATAACTTACTTTGACGAGAAAGACGTGACAAACTCCATTCAGCACAAACTTCTGGTATGCAAAGACTGCGGGGAGATAATAGGTACGGAGAAACATCTTTTATGGGCGTTCAGGCGGGTTAAGAACCTCGGCTTTGCACAACCGGTAATGATTTCGCGCCTCATGGAGGAGCTTGAGATAAAAACCGGAGCGGAAGAAAAAATCGAGCAGCCCATACAGAGAACCGATATGCTGAAAATAGTATGCCCGAAATGCAGGAGAATAGCCTTTATCAGCGACGAGAAAAAGGAACACAAATGACGGGACAATATAACCTTCTGCTGTTGTCAATCCTTGTACTGCCCTTTCTGGGCGCATTCGGCATAAGGCTTTTGCCGGGGCGCAGTTCCATAAAGGGCGGGCTGCTTGTCCTGCTTGCGCAGACGGCATTGTGTTCCCTTCTTCTGAAACCCGCTTTTTCTTCAAAATTCCTTTTTATTGAGCTTAACGGCATTCTTTTCACCTGCGATGCCTTAAGCGTTATTTTCGCCCTGACCTCGGTTTTCATAGGCGTCTTAATCTACCTGTTCGCGGCGGGATATTTTGTAAAGGAGCCTTCCGGAGAACAGCAGAAATTCGCCTTCTGGGGACTTATATTCGTCGGCAGCATGATGGGAGTAGTTTTATCGGATAACCTTATTTCGCTTTATACCTTCTGGGAGCTGGCCGGGCTCTGCTCATGGCGGCTCATCGGTTTCTACAGGAAAGACGAGCATCTGATGAAAGCCGACAAGGCGTTCCTGCTGACTGTGGCAGGCGCAGGCCTCATGTTCCTGGGTTTTACGTACATATACCAGTTTACGGGAACCTTTAGCATTCTGCAGATGGCAAACAAATCAATACCTCCGTTCGTTTTCGCTCTTTGCTTTCTGGGCGTGCTGACAAAATCTGCCACCTTCCCTTTACATACTTGGCTGCCGGACGCATCCGTCGCTCCAACGCCCGTTACCGCCTTTCTGCATGCAGCGGTTCTGGTGAAGATAGGAATTTACGGGATGGCAAGGCTTTTTGGCACGACGCTTTTTGTGGGAGGCGACGTAATGTGGGCGGGCTGGCTTGCGCTTTTCAGCAGTTTCGCGGCAGGCATCGTCGCAATGAGAGAAACTGACATAAAAAAGATACTTGCCTATTCCACCGTAAGCCAGCTTGGCTTTATGATTGCCGCGCTGGCAATGTTCAACGCGATTGCCGTACGCGGAATCCTGATTTTCTACGTTGCGCACGCGCTGGGCAAGGGATGCCTTTTCCTATGCGCCGGAATAACGGAAAGGATGTTCGGGACGAAAGACATACGCTCAATGGGCGGACTGATGAAAAAAGCGCCTGCGCTTACATACGCATTTTTCCTTTCCATGCTTTCCGTCATAGGCATACCGCCTCTTCCCGGATTTTTCGGCAAGGTGGAAGCGATAACGGGAATGATTGCCGGCAAACATATAATCTTTGCTTTTATGGCAATACTGACTTCAGTACTTACGCTCCTGTATCTGTTCAGGCTGTTCAGATACGTTTTCATGGGAGAACAGAAAGAAATCAGTTTTGACAATGCGGGGTTAAAGCCCATGAACGCCTCGGTGGTTGTTTTGGCGACGGTTTCCCTGCTTATAGGGATTTATCTGGTGATGTAAATAAGGGAGGGTTGCAAGTTGAACGTTTATTTCTGGTTTCTTCCGGTGGCGATAAGTTTCGCTACGGCGCTTCTGCACGTAGTTTTCTGTAAAGCCGGCAGGTCTTTCAGAAAGTGGCTGTCTCTTGCCGGAGGAATAGCCGTGGCGGCGGGCTGTTTCTATTCAATGTACGTAAATTACATGTATCTGTCGTCCGGGCAGGTGATGAGCCTTCTCTTCGCAATCCTTATATCCACGATAAGCCTTTTCAGCGTTTCTTACTCGCAGTGGTACAACCCGGAAGATAACTTTGTTTACGACAGCCTGCTGTTCCTCTTCATCGGCGCAATGAACGGAGTGGTTCTCTCCCATTCGCTTATCGCCCTTTACGTCTACTGGGAAATCATGGCCATTGCAAGCTTCTTCCTTGTCCTTTACACGGATACCGGGGAAGCGCGCAGGGCGGCATTCAAGTATATTATAATGACCGGTGCGGGAAGCGTCTTTCTGCTCTTCAGCATACTCGGGATATGGCTGATTGAAGAAAACATGTTCTGGAAACACCTCTTTTTCTTCTGCATGCTGATAGGCACAGGCATAAAAGCCGGAATATTCCCCCTGCATACATGGCTTCCTGACGCACATCCTGCGGCTCCCACGCCTGTTTCTTCAATGCTGTCGGGAGTGATGATTAAAACCGGAATTTATGCGATGATAAGATTTTACTTCGTGCTTTTCAAGCCTTCGTGGTCAATAGGATGGGAATCCGTACTGATTTTAATAGGAATAGTCACTCTTCTCGGAGGCGTTTTCCTCGCCCTTATACAGCATGACATAAAACGCCTTCTCGCCTACCACAGCATAAGCCAGATAGGGTATATAATGCTCGGCATCGCCTGCGGGACAAGCATCGGGCTTGTCGGCGCGCTTTACCATGTAATCAACCATGCCATATTCAAGAGCCTCTTATTCCTCGGGGCGGGCGTTTTAATCAAAGCAACAGGATCGAGAGAGCTTGGAAACTACGGAGGGCTTGCCCGGAAACTGCCATTGACCTTCGGGGTTATGACCGTTGCCGCGCTCTCTATCTCCGGAGTTCCTCCCTTTAACGGATTTGTTTCAAAATGGCTCATTTATCAGGCGCTTTTAAGCAAGGGCGGGGAAATAGCCGTCTTCGCTCTGGCGGCCGCTCTTCTGGGAAGCGTCCTGACGCTCGCATCTTTCATCAAAGTGCTTAACGATTCCTTTATGGGTGTGAGAAAAGCTGATATCTCAAAACAGTCCATGGAATCCTCTCCTTTCATGAGCATACCTATGGTTCTGCTTGCCGCCGGATGCCTGCTTTTCGGACTGTTCCCGGGAACCGTTACGGAAAGATACCTCTTTCCGGCGCTGGGGGAATACGTACCCCTTAACATAGAACTGATAAAGACGGCAAGTTTGTACGGATGGCTGGCTCTCGCGGTATTCTGCATTCTGTTTATCGCAGGGAAAAAATGGATGCGGAAATTCCGGAGAACGGAAACGTTTGTCGGAGGAGAACTGCTGACGGCCGAAGCAACGGCTTTTGACGGCTCCCACTTCTACGGGACAGTAAAAGAAATCGGTCCCATAAAAAAATTTTATTCCGCCGAATCTGCGGGAAAACTTGATATCTACGCCATTGCGGGCAAAATTCTGCCCGACGTAAACAGGGTATTCCATAATGTTACTGTTAAAGCGGTGGAGACAGTTTACACAAGAGGAAGCGTTATTTTAAACCTTGCGGTAAAAAAGTTGAAATTACTGCAGAACGGCCTGCTCGCAAGATATATCGTATGGCTTTTTGCGGGCATTATTTTCCTG
>CAYOWY010000018.1:0-9241 GCA_964407805.1 uncultured bacterium
TCCTTGCTTCCGTCCTTGCCGCCTTGTTCTCCGGTGAAATCATCATCTACTTGGCATGGAATTCATTGATGGCTTTTGAGATTGACAGCAGGTTGCCCTGCCATCTGTCTTCCGGAATATCCTCGGTAATTCCTATTATAAGCCGTTTATCAGGAAGGGATTCCTCTATCATGCTTCTGGTTGTTTCTTCAATCTTCTGATGTGTGCTCAAATGAAGGGAGGATGTGAAGTTTATCCAGAGAAGTTTCTTCCCCCAGAGCTTAAACGCTTCAGCAAGAGTCATGTCGGAATCCGGAGCGGGTGTGAATGCTTCAATGTAGTCAAGGCCGCAGTCAGCCAGCATGTCTGCCCAGATTTTGTTATTGCCGTCAAGATGGGCTCCGAGGTATTTGCCGTGCTTCCTGAAGATTTCACCGGCTTCGTTATAAAGGGGAATGACATATTTTGCAAACCGGTCCCTGCCCATGACGTTGCCTGTCTCATTGCCTCCGAAGTTTGCGTGCAGGGCGGGGGATTTTGCGACAATCGGAAATATTTTCCGCAGGTTTTCGGTCAGAGCAGTGCATAACTTTTCAATCTCGTCCCTGCGCTCCGCCCATTCCACGGCAAAGGTTTCAATTCCCATCCAGGTTATCATGACCTGATGCAGGGGGGTGGAGCCGATACCTGCGCGAAGTATGATATCTTCTCCAAACATCTTATCCGCTTTCAGAAAATTTTCATACGAAGGTTCAAATTGAAGGTCCTGAACCATGAACAGAAGTTTCTTGTAGTCTTCAGGTGTTTTGAATATATGGGACGTGCACCAAGTGGTGAATCCTGCGGGTTTATGTATGCTGTAAAGCTCTCCGGCAGGCGTTTTGACAACCTCTCTGGTATAGCGCACGTCTCCTTCAAAATACGAGAAAGATTCGTAGACGACGTTCGGAGAGGATGTTTTCACCACGGGATAATGCCTGTTTACTATGCACAACCCATCATTTCTCAATTGCCTTTCAACGGTGCACTGCGGTATCTTGCTTTCATAAATAGTGAAAGGAGTTTTATCTGTTGTTTTTCCCCTCAATGCCGCTTCTACTCTCTTTTTTGGCGTTAACATTTCTTTGTCTTCTTATGATTTAAAACGCATCAGATATAAGTCGTTTTTCTTTATTTCTTCCAGCCGGCTTATAATCTTTGAAAAATCCTGTCCCGCTCCGAAGTTTCTGCCGTTCAATTCAGGACAGGCTATTCGTATCAGTTCAACCGTTGTCTTCGCGCAGTCCTCCGGCTGTCTCACCTGGCCTTTTTCAAAACATTCCTCGGTTGAAGGTATCCATTTCCGTCCCTGTTCTGTTTGTGCCTGGTATTCGGTCATCTCCGTTTTTACAAGTCCTGGCCCCATGCCGAAGACAAGAACCTTAGAATTCTCATGCTCAAGTTCTTTTGCCAGGTTTTCCGTCAGCCGCATGACCGCTGCTTTGGAACTTGCGTACGCCGAACCGCCGGTAAGATAGGCGGTGGCTCCGCCTCCGTTCATGTTTATTATTATCCCCGAATTTTGTTTCATCATGAAGGGAAGCACCTCGCGGCAGCAAAGCATGACACCTCGCAGGTTCACCTCTACGTCTTCCCACCATTCTTCAGGGTTAACCTCCCACAATCCGCCTATTGAACGGAAACTGCCTGCGTTGTTGAATAGAACGTCTATGCTTCCGAAGGTTTTCAGCGTCTCTGATACAAGGTTTTTTACTTCGACGGGATTTGTTATATCCGTTTTTACGGCAAGGACCTTTCCACCCTCTTTTTCAATAGCGGATACGGTTTCCTTCAGTTTTTCCATCCGCCTGCCGCAACATACAACATTGGCTTTTTCCCTCGCGAATTCAACTGCAATGGCGCGTCCTATACCTGTACCCGAACCTGTGACTATTGCCGTCTTATTTTTAAGTTCCATAACATTCCTTAATCGTATCTACCGTATTTCCTGCCGGCTTCAACGAAAGCATAAATATTTTCCTCTGGCGTATCGTAAGGAGTCTGGTCGCCTACTCCAAGTATGAATCCGCCGCCTTCCTTTGCTGCTTCCATACATCTTATGACATCTTTTTCAACGTCCTCCGGAGAGCCGTTCAGCATTACGGTGATGGAATTAACGTTGCCTCTCAGGGATATTTTATCCCCGAAAGTCTTTTTAACTTCAGCCAGGTCTACGTCTCCTGTCGGAGGCGCTTCAAGCGCGTCAAAGCCGTCCACGCCCATTTCCGCGGTTATGGGCAGCATCTTCCGTGACTTGCCGCACATATGGTACTGAACCGGTTTGCCGTACTTATGAGCGGTTTTGCATATTGCCTTGCCGAATTCAAGGGAGTATTCCCTGTGGAATTCCGGGCTGATGACGTTCATGGAGGTGCTTGATCCCCCGAGGCCGATTGAGTCAACCGGAGTGTTTTTCAGAACGTGATCAACAAGAGCGGCCGCATATTCGGTGTATGCCTGAAAAAGGGGCTTTATTATGTCTTTAAGGTCGTACATGTCCATTATGGCGTCCTGCAGGTTTCTAAGACTGCTCCACCAGTCAACGGGTGTGGAAATCCAGAAGCCGGCATGCGCCCTGTCCCCTATTTCCCCGTATGCCGCAATTATACCGGACAAATCTTTTGTGTCCGGATTTTTGAGGAGTTCGAGAACCTTATCTTTATCCTCCGCGGGATTTTTAACGAAGTGTTCTTTGCAGACAGGAGGGCTTTTTCTTCCGATATGGTACACCGCTTCCATAGCGCCTTTTCCGGTGCGGACGGTCTTTTTGTACAAAACTTCGTCGGAAGTTTCTTTTAGTATTGCCGTCTCCGCCGCCGTGTCGTATTTAGAAGGGCTTTCGCCGAGATGCAGAAAGCTGTCCGCTTTGAACCTGTCGTGCTCGGTTTCAACCCGGGCTTTCCAGACGGGGATTTTATCCTTCAGGAAAAATCGGATGTAATCGCCTCCAAAATATTTCACGGGAACCATCTCGCTCAAACCGGGTGTTACCGGCACCGCGTCGGGTATCCCCCTTTTCATTGCTGTAGTAATGCGTTCCTTGGGCGTCATGAGATTTCTCCAATCGTTCAACTTTATTTTGAAAGGGGAGACCTGACCTTGTTTTTAAGGCAAAGACGGAGCATTTTTTCAGCTATCACCGTCGCACGCGCCGCCTCCTCGGGTGTCGGGAAGTCTCCTTTGAGCCTGCCTGCGCGCACCGATTCCACAAATTGCTTATACTGCATATCCCTGCTTTTTTCATATATGGGTAGTTCATGCACAGTATGCTTTTTTGCGGTCATTACGTCAATGTAGGTCGTGTCGTTTTTCCTGCCTGCCGTATTAGCCCCGAGGGTATAAACCATGCTCCCTTTTTCGCCGTTCACCACAATCAGCATCAGTGCCCGGCCCTGGCCGAAATTTTCGTAGAAGCCGGTCATCGTGCCGTAATCGTAGATTCCCTTTATCCCCTTTGGGAATTCAAGCAGGCAGGTTGCCGTATCGGGATAATCATATCCCTGGTGGTGCGTGCCCCACGCCTCCATTTTTACAGGGCTTCCGCCCGCATACCAGCATAAAAGGTCTATCGCATGTATTCCGCAGTCGTATATCATGCCAAGGCCATCTTTTGTATACATATTATCTCTCTGCCGTCGCATCTCAGAGCCTATGGGATATTTATGCGGGTCGCCCTGGTAGCGGAGATACCGAATCTCAAGAATCCTGCCGAGCTTCTCCGAATCAATGATTTTTTTCATTTCCCTGGTTTCTTCTACGAACCTGTATGTGTATGTTACCGCGAGAATAACGCCGGTTTTCCTGCAGGCCTTCACCATCTCTTCCGCCTGCTTTGAAGAAGCTGTCATGGGTTTTTCAAGAAAAACATTTATTCCCCGCTTCGCCGCCAGCATTGTGATGGGGTAGTGGCCTGCCGTTGATGTGACGTTGGCTATGGCGTCTATCTTCTCGTTTTTAAAAAGCTTTTCCGCATCCGTGTATACGCGCGCAATACCGAACCTTTTTGCCGCCTTTTCAGCGGCTTCCTTCCGCATGTCGCATACCGCGGCCACTTCCGCTCCATTTGTTCCGCACAAGGCCCGGAGGTGATCCATACCAGCCTGTCCGCATCCGAAAAAACCGAAACGCACCTTTTTGTTTTTTACCATGAAGGATTTTCCTTTTAAAGAAGGCTAAAAGAATAATTGGAACTGCAGGTAAAGGAGTTCAGGATATAACGCGAATTCATCGTCCTTATCGCAGTGGAAGTTTACCATACCGAAGGAAAGCTCCGTGTTTGCCGTAGGAGAAAACATAAGGACAGGGTTGACGTATACACCCCCGTCATTAATATTGGCAAGGGCGTATGCCTGCAATTTTAACAAAGGGAGTATCTGACAGTCGCCCCAGGCAAAAACGTAATCGCGCGCTATGAACGGCATGTTTCCGTTCAGCCATGCCGCCCAGTCGTATTTATCGCTGTCATCCGTGCCCTCTCCGTTGCGGTAATACTCAATGCCAACCTGAAATTTGTCGGTAAAAGCTCTGTCCGCGCCGGCCGTCAGTTCGATATCCCCGTGTTTGCAGTACCTGCCGGAAGTGTGGAATTCCGTATTCCAGATAGTGCGGGATATGTCTATGCCGGCGGAAAATCCGTCGTCATAAAATCCTGAGAGTGCAATATCCGTTTCCTTCAGGTTGGTTCTGTAGCGGAGGGCCCTGACGCTTTCCCTCCGTTTCCCTTCTCCCGCAACAACCGCCGATACGGAAGAAAGGTCGTTGATGAAAAAGTCAATCCCCACCGCGTCGGCGCCTATTCTCTCGTCCCGTTCAAGATAAAGGGGATTAAGCGGGTAAAAAGGGTCGTTGGGATTCCAAGCCCTGCCCGAACCCCAGTCCAGAACGTATCTTCCCGCCTTGAAGTCAACGTTTGCAGAGGATAATTGAATGAACGCTTTGCTGAGAGAATGTGTAGCGTACACATCCTCGTCGTCAATCAGAACGCCCTTTATATCCATGAATTGCTCGGGTCTCATCCTTTCAGAGATTCTGTACGGGAGGCTTCCGACGAAATCGCCCCACTGGAGTTTGGCATCGTATTCAATAACCGTCTTAAAATGATCGTTTGGAGCTATGTCAAAGCGCAGGCGCAGGCGGTTGAGAATGTCGTGATATGAATCATCTATGGGAAAATCCATCAGTGCGGAGATGTTTTTGAAATACCCGGAGAAAGAAAACACTTTACTCTCTGTTTTTTCTTCTCCTCCTGCGCGAAGGCACAAAGCCGTCGATAGAATGAAAGCCGCAAATATATATTTTGTTTTCATTTTTGATCCTCCCGTATAATCTTGCCGTCTCTTAAGTATATTATATCACCCGCTTCTTTTAAAACCATTTCGTCGTGCGATGAAAGAATAAAGGTTATGCCTTTTTCCCCGTTCAGACGCTTCATCAATTCTATAAGACTGCGTGCGTTGCCTGAATCAAGGTTTGCAGTGGGTTCGTCGGCAAATATCACCGAGGGATTTGAAACTATCGCTCTCGCCACGGCCGCGCGCTGCTGCTGTCCCCCGCTGATTGACAGAGGCCTTCTTTCCGAAAGCCCTTCAAGCCCGAGTTCTTCAAGTATGGCATTAACCGCTTTTTCCCTTCTTGTCTCGTCCCACCCCTGAAGAAGAAGGGGGAACTCAATGTTTTCCCTGACGGTGAGGACGGGGATGAGATTAAGCTCCTGGAACACGAACCCGAGTTTTTTCAAGCGGAAGTCAGAAAGTTTTGTTCTTGAAAATTCCGTGATATTTTTATTTTCTATGAAAACTTTTCCCGATGTAGGTTTATCCAGTCCCCCCATCAGGTTTAAAAGAGACGTTTTACCCGAACCGGAAGGGCCCGCTATGCAGGAAAAAGATCCTCGCTCCAGGGACAGGTTTATCCCGTTTACGGCGGCAACCTTGTATTCCCCGTCGTACACTTTCACAACTTCCGTGAGGAGGATAACGGTATTTTCCATTTTTTATATATGCCGTATCGCTTTAACCGTGTCCATATGCGCCGCTCTCAGCGCCGGGAAAAGCGAGATAAGAGTTGAACTTGCGAGAACTATAAATGCCGACAGCATTACCTGATGTGATTTAAGTATGGGAAAGACTCTCGTGTCCATCCCTATGAATTTTGCCACTCCAGCGGAAAACGAGGCGAGGTTTACTCCGTGCAGAGAAAAAAAGACCAATCCTGCAGAGGATAGAATAAACCCTCCCGCAACGCCGAGCAGTCCCAGGAAAAAGGATTCCCAGAGCACCATTCCCACTATCTGCACAGGCTTCGTGCCTATAGCCGACATAATTCCAAATTCGGTGAATCTTTCCTGAATGGACATCATCATAACGTTCATTATGGCGACGGCGACAATCACGGCTATGACGGTCATGAGTATTCTCTGCATTGCTATATCCAGCGCAATCAGCTGTACGATATCGGGCGCTATCTCCTGCCAGTTAAGCACTTCAATCTTTTCCTTGTCAACCCGCTGAAGTATTTTTTTCTGCGTATACTCAACATCCGCCGCTCTCTTGAGAAGAAGAACTATCTCCGATACGCTGTCTCCGTAGCCCATCATCTCTTGAGCCGCGGGGAGCGGTATCCAGACGAAAGAACGGTCTATGTCTGGATTGCCGGTCCTGCATACCCCTGAAACTCTGAACGCGTCGACGGCAAGGGATCCGTCCTCCGCCTGCGAAACAAGCACAAGTTTTTCCCCCGTCTCCATGCGCAGGTTATTGAAAAGATATTCTCCGACGAGGCAGTCATGGGTTTCCTCTTTCTGCGTTCCGAGATAATCGCCCGAAAGGACGGTCCCTTTGAGTATTGAAACCTCTTTTTCTTTTTCGGGTTCTATGCCGATTGCCATTACCGCCTGCGAGCTTGCCGCCGTGCTCGCCATAGCCTGGAATTTCACGCGTCTTGCGGATGCCCTGATTGTTTTCAGTCCCTCGAAAAGTGATTCTTCGAAAGGTTTAAAACGTTTGTCTACCGTAGGGTTTTGATGAAAATCCTTAGCGTGGATTTGTATATGCCCCATATAGATTCTAACCGCGTTTTCAATCATCTTTTCGTGAAATCCGTCATAAAGGGAATTTGAAATTATAAGCGTAGTGAGTCCGATCGAGGCGATGAGCACCGCAAGGAAAGAACGCCTGCCGTTTCTCTTGACATTCCGCCATGCTATCAGCACAAAGGTTTTATCGGTCATTGGAGGCTTTTGAGGGAAAAGGTGTTGGGTTTTATTGGGACGTTGAAAGATATATCCTGGTATTTGATCACGGAAAAACTGCCTGTTTTTGTCATGGTCATTTTCCATTCTGCAGGAAATAATCTACCGCCCATTGTCTTGAACTCCGAAAACTCAAGGGTTTTTTTTAATCGTCCTTTTTCATCGTAAAAGTCCTGGCGCCTCGGGAGGAAGTCTTTGCCCACGAGAAATATCAACTTTCCCCACAGTACGGGAACTCCGGGATGGGGAACCGATTCAACCTTCCATAATTCCTTGTCCTGCACAATCTCGGTTCCTGCCAGCGTGTGTTTATAATCGTCAGTAATCGTCGTGGCTTTCAGCATATCGTCATATGTGAAATCGCTTCCCTCCCATGTTTGAATCAGACAGGTGGGTGAAAACTTTACCAGTTTTTCAATTTTCGAGTCGTACACCCAGAGCATTTTTCCCGATTTAAGCGTCACCTGTCCGGCCTGCTTTGCCGGTTCCAGTATTTTTATCAGCGCATTATCGGCGCCTTCCATCCAGAAATCGGCGACAAGTTTTCTTCCCGTTCGGGAAATATTCATAATTATTCTTCCGCGGCTGGAATTTCCCCGCATCTTTTTTTCCATGTTTTTCATAATCTCCTGGCCGGTAATTGCATCCGGATAGACTGAGGCTGCAGGGTACAATAAGATGCATAAAAATAAAACCGCCGCTGTTTTTCTGCCCGAGTTATTCTTTGCAGAGAACATGAAGAATTTCTCCCGTGTACATCCGGTGGTAATCTTTCTCAGGATAGTTGTTATTTATAGAGGCATCCGTGAAATTTTTCGGGGTTATATCCTGGAAATATATCTTTCTGCATTCAATGACGGTCCTTGCCTCCTTGAATGATATTCCGCCCAGTGGCGTTTGGAAAACCGTGAGCCCCGTTTTCTTTATCTTGTCGGTGTCCCTTCCCGAGCTCTGCCCGCAGAATTCAAGTATTCCGCGGTATCTTTCTTCAAAAAAGGAAAGAGTGAATATGTTGTTTTCCTCCACGAATTTATACGTGTATCTATTTGGCCTGATAAAGATGAAGCAAACATTCCTGTTCCACAGAAAACCGAACCCGCCCCATGCGGCCGTCATTGTATTGAAAGATTCGGGCGTGCCCGCGGTAATCAGCATCCAGTCTTTCCCTATCAGCTTGAAAGCATTGTCTTTTAGCTGTTCCGGCAGTATCTCTTTGAACATTTTCGCAAAGCTCCTTTTACGGAAATCCCCGCTTTTTGCGGGGATTTTGTGTTCTCTATTGTATCTTATAACGCTCATGGAAACAAAACCTGTTCTGAATTATCCTTTTTCTCCTTCTCGCTGTGCGACTGCCGCTGTATCTTGTACAGGTTGCGGTAAATCCGTCCTTCCTTCAGAAGCGATTCGTGCGTGCCTTCCTCCGCAATTCTTCCGCCGTCTATGACGAGTATCCTGTCCGCTTTCCTTATTGTTGAAAGGCGGTGAGCTATTATGAACGCGGTGCGTGATGCTATCAGCCTTTCAATCGCCTCCTGTATAAGAGATTCCGTATGCACGTCAACCGAAGAAGTCGCCTCGTCAAGTATGAGGATGGGCGGATTTTTAAGAAGAGCTCTCGCTATTGCAATACGCTGTTTTTCTCCCACGGAAAGCTTTATGCCTCTTTCCCCGACTTCGTTGTCATAACCGTTTGGAAGCGCGGCAATGAACTGGTGGGCGTTGGCGGCTTTTGCGGCCGTTTCTACCTCATCCATTGAAGCGTCTCTCCTCCCGTAAGCGATGTTTTCATAGATACTGCCGTTGAAAAGGAAAGGCTCCTGAGCGACAATGCCGATATTTCCTGAAAGGTTTTTCAGTCGTATCTTTCTGATATCTATCCCGTCTATGGTGATTGGGCCCGAGTCTGCCTCGTAGAAACGCGGTATGAGGGCGGCTATCGTGCTTTTCCCTGCTCCCGTGGGACCGACGAGTGCG
>CAYOWY010000019.1:0-8938 GCA_964407805.1 uncultured bacterium
CATTATGAGGAGTACGGCATCGGCGCCGGCAAGCCTTCCTTCATATATCTGGAATGCATCAATCACAAAATCTTTCATCAGCAGAGGAATATCAACGCTTTCTCTCACTAATTTCAAGTCTTCCATTCCGCCTTTGAAGAACGGCTCGCATGTAAGAACGGATATCCCGGAAACGCCCATTGATTTATAAGCAATGGCGGTTTTCCTTACGTCAAGGTCTGCATTTATAACTCCGGCGGAAGGAGACGCCCTCTTTATCTCGGCTATTATTCCAAACCTGTCTTTCAACAATCTTTTCCTGAGGCTGAGCGTTTTTCTCAGACAAACATTATTTTTAAATCCTTCAGGATTGACATTCTTCTTCTCAAAGACAAGTTTTTTCTTTTCTTCAATTATCGTTTGCAGAACCATGTTCTTCTCTGATTTCCATGATAAACCTTTCAGCCACGTTTCTCATTTCCGGAAAAGATTTTTTTACTTTTTCCCACTCTTTCAGTTCCTCTTCTTTCATTCCCAGCTTCCTGTAGATGTGCGCCTTGAGATGAAGCAGATGATAAGAGTGCGGATATTTTTCGCCGTCTTCAAGCAATGACAGAGCTTTTTCGTAATTTCCCGTACGGAAATAGTGCATTGCAAGCTCCATGTAAAGAGTGGCATTTCCGGGGTTCTTCTTTATGCCTTCTTCGGAGAATTTAATCGCATATTCAATAACTTTCTTTTTCTCTTTTTCCTTGAGCGGCGGCGCAACCGCATTTATGAGAAACCAGCTTCCAAGAGCCCATGCATGAACCTCCCCCGGCTTAATGGCGGTTATGAGCTTAAGTACCGGAAAAACCCTTTTATAATCGCCTTTATGCCAGAATTCATCCGTGGACAGATAGAGTATGTCAACAACACCTTCGGTAAGGTTGGGAAAGGAGCACAGGTCAAGCGCCGCCTGCTGGGTGAGAACTATTTCCTCCGCCCCGGCGGAAAAAACCGTAAGCAATGCGAACATCACTGCAATCAATGTATTTTTCATTTGTTTGCGGAATCAAGAAGTTTTTCAAATCTTGCAAGGCATTTCTGTTTTTCAAGCGTATCTACTGCAATTTTTATGCCGTGTTTTATGTCCGAGGCCGCACCTGCGGCTTTAAGAAGAAAAGCGGTATTCAGCACAACCACATCCCTCATGGCGCCCTTTTCCCTGCCGCTGATTATCTCCAGCAGAATTTTTGAGTTTGTCCCGGCATCTCCGCCTTTGAGGTCCGAAAGAAGACATTTTTTGAATCCGAAGTCCTGGGGATAAATTTCAAACTCTTTTATATGACTGCCGGATATCTCCGCGATGTATGTTCTGCCGGTAAGCGATATCTCATCAATCCCGTCTTCGGAATGAACGACATATCCTCTAATGCCCATTGCCTGGAAAACCGGTGGAATAATCTTCAGCAGGTTATAGTCGTTCACGCCCGTTATCTGAACGTTGGAGTGAGCCGGATTGCACAGGGGCCCGATGATGTTGAATATAGTCCTGAAGCCCAGTTCTTTCCTCACCGGCATGACATTTTTCATCGCCCTGTGGTACAGGGGCGCGAAAAGAAAGGCAAAACCGCAATTGCTCAATAAATCTTCGCTTTTTGACGTTTCAAGATCTATCTTGTATCCGACTGCCTCCAGGACATCCGCACTGCCGCACCTGCTGGTAACCGAACGGTTTCCATGCTTGGCAACGGTCAGCCCGCAGGAAAAACCCAGTATTGCCGTGCAGGTTGATATATTAAAAGTTCCGGAGTAATCCCCTCCCGTGCCGCATGTATCGCATACAAGTTTTTTGCCGCGGGTATTGATCCTGGTTACCTTGTCCCTTAACAGCTTTGCGGCTCCCGCTATTTCGGTAGGCTGTTCTCCTTTCATCCTCAGCAGTGAAAGGAAAGCCGCCGTCTGTACGGCAGATACCTTGTCTTCCATAATATCGCTGAAAACGGAATAGCTTTCCTGTTCGGTAAGCGCCTTTTTATCAAGAAGCCGTTCAAGGATATTCGCATCCACGAAAAAACCCTCCCATGTTTTAATGCAACATTTAATTCTAAAACATCCTCTCCCCTCTGTCAAAACAACATAAAGGACGCTTCTGTAGCGGTGGCATTCATGCCACGGTTGTTAATTCCATATTTATGCACACCCTTGAAACAAACAGTCTGCATAACATGATAGCTTTGGCTATTTCTTCAGGACAATAACCGTGGTAAGTTTATCGGGCGGCTTTTCGGGAAGATTTTTCAGAATAATGCGTTCACCCTTCCTTTCAAAAGAAAGTTTTCTCTTTGTTGAAAGTATATACGCGGATTTTATCTTTTCTTTTACACTTGGCAGGACAAGGGTTTTCCCCGGCCACCAGTGCACATAAACGTACGTGCAGTTTTTACCCTCTGATGCGCATCCGGACGTTCCCGTGTTAAAAGAGGAGCGCTTTGTTCCGTAGATGCTTTCCCCGTTTACATATAGCCATTTTCCTATTTCCTTCAGGCGTTCAATTTGCGGAGCGGGTATTGTCCCGTTGGGTTTCGGTCCCACGTTCAGAAGCAAGTTTCCACCGCCGGTGGCGCACGCAGTAAGCTTGTGTATCAATTCTTTTGCCGGCTTATATAGAGTGTCGGCTGGAAAATAACCCCACTGGGTGTTCATTGTCATACAGCTTTCCCACATTCTGCCGGCATCGGAGGCGGATATGCGCTGTTCCGGCGTATCAAAATCCTCCGGCAATCCCGATCGGTCATTGATGAGAATATTTGGTTGAAGCCTGCGCACCATGGCGTTCATTTTCTTCGCATCCCAGTCTTCAGCCGTATCCCTGCTTCTTCCGGGAGCCGCCATGTAATCGTACCAGAGAATATCTATCTTTCCATAATTTGTGCACAATTCTCTCACTTGAGAATGAACGTAAGCGATAAACCTTGCCCAACCCGCAGGGTCTTTTTTCTTTCCGTGGAAGAACGCCGGCCATTGCCAGTCAGGAAGAGAGAAATATAATCCGGCCTTTAAGCCGCCTTTCCTGCATGCTTTTACGTATTCAGCAACAAGATCGCGCCGGGCGGCAGTTTTTAAAGAGGTGAAATTTGAGACCTTGCTGTCAAACAAAGCAAATCCATCATGATGTTTTGCGGACATCACCATGTATTTCATGCCTGCCGCCTTTGCCAGCGCAACCCATTCTTCAGGGCAGTATCTGTGCGGGTTGAACTGCCCTGCAAAGCGGTTGTATTCTACGGCAGGTATATTTTCATTAAGCATTACCCACTCGCCGCGTCCTGGAATGGAGTATATACCCCAGTGTATAAACATTCCGAACCTCGCCTCTTCAAACCATTTTATCCTATCGCTCCGATTCATTTCTCCTCCGGTGCGAATTCAATGTCCGCCCATACCGGTTTGTGGTCGGCAAGAGGTTTTTCCATTTCAATAATTCCGCCGTCCTTTGCCTTTGTGGATTCCGGCCGGTTGAAAAGTATGTGGTCTATCACGCCGTAATTTCTGCCCCCAGAAGCATCTTTACCGATGTATACAATAACCTCTTTTTCTTTGTAATAACACGTGAATGTTTTTCTGGTGTCAATGCTAAGGCTTGTCCACGTATCTGAAAAACCCGCGGTTTTGTAAAGCCCCATGACCGCACCGTCCATCAAACTGTTGAAGTCTCCCATCAAAACGATTCGCTGAACTGTTTCCGCGGGAAGTATGCGGGTTACGACATCATATGAATGCGAAGTTTCAGGGCTGTGGGAATCGCCAGCCGCATGCAGAGAGTAAATAGCTATGCGCGAACCTTCAATATCCGCAACCGCGCGGATAATGCTCGCGGCCGGCCATCCGCCGCTCTCCGCAAGGCGAAACTCTTTTTTCCCGTCAAGGGGCCACCTGCTGATGATGGACTTGTAAGCGTCTTTGCAGTTTGCATCGGCAATACTGCCCTGATAGGAATGATGCAGCCCGAGGATTTCGCCGATTTGCCCTGTCCAGCCTTTCTCGGGGACTTCGTTAAGACTTACGATGTCCGGCCTCCAGTTAATCAATAGTCCGGCAACCTCATCGGGGTTTGTTCGCAAGCCGCGTTCCACATTGTAATCCATAAACCTTAAAACCGGTTTTGTGTTCTCTTCCGTTTTATTCATTGCCCGCTCCGTCTTTTGAACTTATTGCATTTAAAATCCTGTCGGCGACATCCCGGGTTTCTTTCAACATCCTGTCCGTATGCTCCGGTTTATATGGGGTGCCGTCCTTGAGAATGCTCGGTTCAAAGACCATGTCTCCATTGTATGAGATTGTCCGGACGGATTCGGCAAAAAAGTTCCAGTCAATAATTCCCGACCATGGTAGAAGATGTTCTTCCATGGCGCCGTGATTGTCGTTCAGATGAAATTCACCGATGCGGTCCCCTGCTCTTCCCATAGCACAGCAGATATCTTCACTCAAATTAAGGTGGTTTGTGTCAAGGCATATCTTCAGAAACGGAGAATTGACGGCGTCAACCACGCGTATCAGATTGTCCATGCTTGAGGAAATCCGTCCCGGAACCATGGTTTCCAGAAGCAGAACAGCTTTTTCCGTTTCGCACACAGCCGCGATTTTTTCCATTCTGTACATGAACCTTTCCATTTGTTTTTCTTCACTCCCGGGCCTTCTGTCTCTGTCGTTTATGCACGGATGTGCAACCATTCTCCCGATTCCGCATCCGGCTGTTTTCCGTATCATGTCTGAATACGTCTTGATTATTGTCCCATCATCCGACTTTTCAGGAGATGTCATTGAAATCTCCGCCGGTGCGTGTGCCGTAAGGCGGACTGAAATGCGTTCCGCTTCTCTGTTTAACTGCAATATAAAATCTGTCTTATTATAATCCAGCCCGGAAGATTGATGGTTTAGATTCAACTCCAGAAGATCAAAGCCCGCATCCTTTACAAGGGAAATCTGTTCTTTTGTGAAAAGTCCGTTTTTGTTCAGGCAGGAAGAAGAGCGTATCCCGAAAAAAAGTATTTTTGTCATCTCCATTTTGCGTTGAGGGTTAACTGTTTTGCGGTATCATCCGGCCTGCTCCATCCCTGTCCGCGCTCCCAGTCCCTTATGTCCCAGCGCCAGGGGACGGCCTTTATTGTCTCTTCAGATATATGCACAACGTAGAAATTTCTCCCGTAGACAGGATCCGCAGGATGATTGCGGCAGTGCCCTGCGGTAACGCACCTGATGCCTTCAATTTCAAAGACCGCAGGCCTGTGCTTATGTCCCGCCATACTCAAGATAACGTTGTGTTTCTTTAAAATTGTTAAAACATCCTCCTTGTTCCTAATGGAATCAAGGGGGCTGTGCTGGAACAGAACGATTGGTGTTTTTGTTCCTGCCTTATTCAGTGCTTTCTCCAAAAAGGCAGATTCCTCCGGCGGAATGTATTCCTGTTCGTTCTCATCGTACTCGCCGGCCAAGACTATAAAGGATATATTCTGCGAGGAAAAGTTATAGGAGCGGGCGCCGTATTTCTTTAAAAAGTATTCCATAAACTGTGGATTGTTCCCTGTCATTTCTTGATTTCCGAGAACTTCATACTGCGGGAATTTAAGAAGTTCCGTCAAACGGCGGAAGTAGGCAAATTTGATATCTCCCGCCGGTTTTTTCTCTCCGTCAACTATGTCGCCGCAGTGCAGTATAAATTCAGGTTTTTCAACAAACCCTCCTATTGTCTCGGGATATGGCCATCCGGGCAGAGCGTTCATCTGGTTTGCCGCATCACTCCGGATATCCGTATTCACAAAGCCTTGCTCATATCCCAGGTGAGTATCGCTCCATACAAAGAAAGTCAGGTCTGAACTGACGTGATTCATAGTCCCTCCGCTAAAATGATTATACTACGTTGATGCGAAAATTAATAAAGCTATTCTCTGCGAAACTCTATGTCAGCCCAGACAGGGTTGTGGTCGGACAGAGGTTGTTCTTTCCATTGAATAGTGCCGCCCGTCACTGCTCTGGTGATTTTCGGACGATTGAAAATAATATGGTCTATCTGTCCCTCCATACCCAGATTGCTCCATATGTCCTTGAATCCTGCGTCCAGAAAGAGCCCCATACCCTTGCCATCCATCCGTCCGTTAAAATCGCCTCCCATGACTATGCGGGGAGCTGTTTCCATGGGAAGAACCCGTGCTACAATTTCATGTGAATGGGACCTTTCCATATTCTCCTGTTCAGCTCTGATATGCAGTGAATATACGGCAATTTTAAACCCGTCTATATCTGCAACGGCGCGCACTATGCTTGCGGCAGGCCAGCCGCCGCCTCCTAATACGAGTTCAAACTCCTGTTCCCCTGAAAGCGGCGTCCGGCTTAGAATTGACTTGTATTTATCCGGATGGTTGGCGGATGAAATCTTCCCCACATAGAAATATTCCATTCCGAGAACTTGTCCAGCACGTTGAGTCCAGTTTCCAGCCGGTACTTCGTTGAATAAAACTATATCCGGCTTATATTCCTTAAGGAATTCTCCTATCTCCTCCGCAGTTGCCTTGGAGCCGTATTCCACGTTCCATGCAATGAATCTCAACTGCAGTGACTTTTTTTCCTCCGGTTTAATTATTTGCCCAACGTGCGCACAGCCGGCAAGAATAAGAAGCGAAGCAATTCCAAACAAAATCCTCAATCTTCTCATAATCCTTTTCCTCCCTTTTTATTGCGGAGATATATTCCAGTAAACACTGATTTCTCCGCTTAGATATGACCGCCACCTGTCCGGGAAATAACGGACGGAGCCGTCGGCAAAGGCAAACGTTCCGCCCACGCCGCTGATTCTGTTATTCGTTCCCGCGCCGGTCATAAGACGTTTGTTGTGGCCTTCTGCTTTGCCATAATTGTAATTGCAAAGCTGTGTTATGGTATCATCTGCAAAGGAATATGGAGCTCCGTTATAACCGATTCTGTTGTGTTCACCCCATAGTTCCCCGAGAATTATAAACTTTGAATGATTTCTAATCCGCGGCAGTTTGACCGAACCCATCTTCCACATAATGCCGCATCCTACAGTACTTCCCGCGCTTGTCCTGCCGTCTATGTATTCGCTGTCATCGCCTGATGCGGTGTAGCTTGACTTTATATGCCAGATACCCGAATAATTTGTAAACGGCGTTTTATCCGACGGACACAGCCATATCGTTTTTACTCCTTTGGCCGCTCCTGTTGCGGAATTATGAACCCCTGCAAAACTGCCTGGCATGAAGTACTCCCAGTGGTCCCGCCGCCAGTCAAGATTCATGACAAATCCTCCTCCAGGAAGATAACCGCATGGAGACCCGAACGGGAAATATTCATTCCAATCCTGGGTATACATCATTAAACCCAGAGTTATCTGCTTCATGTTGCTGATGCATACCGCCGCTCTTGCCTTTTCTTTTGCCTGCGACAGCGCCGGCAGAAGCATTGATGCAAGAATTGCTATAATTGCTACCACCACAAGCAATTCTATAAGCGTAAATCCACCGCAGAGTTTTTTCATATAAGTCCTCCTGCTTGGATTTCTCATCCGCTTTGGGGCGTGGTTGTTTACTTTTATTCCCTGACAACCACCATTGAATAATAGGTAAATGCCGGTATTCTGAAAACAATCCTGTTTCCGGATACCTTAGGCGTAATCAGGGTTATTTTCGGCTCGCGCACCTCATCGGTGTAATCATATGGAGAGACCGCCCATACCTTGACGGCGTTCTTACCCCCGGCAAGTTTCATCTCCACCTCAACATCCCGGGCCGGAGACGGGTCATTGACAGCTCTAATATCTACGATTTTCGTTTCAGGCTTATTAACCAGATGTATGACGGTGTCGCGGAAAAAACGTGTTTCCTTTGCATATACGGTATTCTCCCACCATAATTCCTTATCGCCTGTTATTCTGATTGTTTCACGCGGCTTCTCCACAAGAATTATGCCTTCGTCCCACAGGAAAGATGAATACCTTGTCATGAATTGTGTTGTCGGCCGCCATGAAGTTGAACTGGTTAAACAGGGATGGAAGGCAGTGGCGGCATAAAATGCGCCTATATGGCGGGCTGTCGTCCACGTATCTCTGGACGCAACCCACTCTTCCTGCGTCATCTCACCTCTTTGTTGAAAAGTCCTGTCATACATATATCCCACGGAACGTACAGTGTCGCTTAGACGCCACGGCAGATCCGAAAAATCCGGATTTCTCATATATTCATCCCGATGGGAGACAAGTTTGTTATAGTATAACGGCCATTCGTTCATGCCCCAGTCCGGCTTTATCAACTGCAGTCCCTGATTTTCATGGAGAGTGCCGCTCATGGAGTCTTCAAGCGCGGCAAGAGACTGTTCTCGCCTCCATGGCTCTACAGGGTCGGCATGGTTGTACCACAGTACGACTTTCGGGTAGCTCCTTCTGATGATTTCACGCACATTTCTCTGAATATCTGCCGAGAAAGCATCGGGGTCCCTGCCCCTGAAATAATGCTTGCCGTCCCACGTCCAGAAGGTTCTGCTGTCAGAAGGGCCGAACCATTCGGTACTGAACGGATAGAAAAGGAGTCCGTAAACAACCGAGTCAAAAAAGACGGCGTCAAAATTAAACATATCTATTGACCGAACTATCTCCTCGGCTCCAAACCGCATGACTTCGGGATTGCCCATGTCAGGAGCAAGAAGATACCATCCTTCATGCTGCCGTTCGGGCGGATATGAAAGGTCTACCGGCGATACGGGCCGGTTCGGAGCCACGGTATGAAAAGCTCCGCGGGCATCCCTCAAAAACCATTCAGGATGTTTTCGCGCCAGTTCATAGCCTGCCGCCGCGCCGCCGACAGACTGTACGTAACTGCCCTGCCTGATACCCATGCTCTGGCTTTTGTGCATCTTTTCAAGCATCTCTTTTTTAACCATCCTGTATCGGCCCTGTCCTGAATAATAT
>CAYOWY010000020.1:0-8867 GCA_964407805.1 uncultured bacterium
CGCCTGTTATTGACTCTAAGTTGCTTCAGGCTCATTATTGAATTAGAAAAGACTACTTTTTTATCTCTTCTTTTATTTTTTCCTCAAGCGCAAATATCTTGCTCCGGACCTTTTCTATTCTGTCTCTGTCTTTTTTTGCGGCCTTTTCCATATCCAGAATCTTCTCGTTCAGCTCAACGACGTACAGTACGAGGGCGTCCATCCTGTCAAGCGCGGGATATTCCAGCGCAAGAATTTTCAGCCTTTTTACAATCTCCCTGTTTATCCTGTCCGCTTCATCAGGGGTAACCCCAGACTGCACATGGTACTTCTTTCCGAAAATATCAAGTATCTCCACTTCCGCCTCTTAGTTGTCCTTCCAGAACGGAACAAACGGCGTTTATGATTTTTTCCGTAAAGCCGGCAACCTCTTCGGCTCCGAGCGTTCTTTCCGGTGACCTGAAAATCACAGAGAAACTTACGCTTGTGAAGGAATCCGGAATGTTCTTCCCTTTGTAAAAATCAAAAAACTCTATTTTTTCGGCGGGAAGCTTCAGCGACAGAATCAAATCCTCCACCTTCTTCCATACTATGCCTTCGGGAAAAATGAAAGAAAAATCCCTGCGCGACGAAGGGTACCTGGCCTGCTCTCTGAAGGCGCCTGAAAAGGAAACTGACCCCTTAATCTTTTCCAGTATTATCTCCCCGCCGCAAACTTCCTCTTTCTGCAATCCGTGCCTGTCCTTAATGTCTCCTGATGCGATGAAAATATTTCCCGCCTCAACGCCGCCGCAGTAAATACCGAGGTTTTCGTCCGGAGAAAAGACGCCAGGCTGTCCTTTATAATCAATATTTTCAATCCCGCTTTTTTCAAGCAGTTTGTGGATTTTCCCCTTCAAAGCGAAAAACCCTCCTGAATTTACGGAAAGAAAAGCAAGCCGGCATTCTTCCGAAGAAGAACCCTTTTCCCCGCGGTAAACTCTTCCGAGTTCAAATATGTCCAGACTCTTCACTTCATGATTCACGTTGAACCCCGCCGTTTCCATCATCTCGGGAATAAGACTGGTGCGCATGAATCCCAGATTGGCGGACAGGGGATTCTCTATTTCGGCGGGAACGGGACCGCCGGGAAGAGCCGCATTTTCCTTTGAGGTAATTCCCATATTCACGACTTCCGTAAATCCGAGCCGCGCGGCGATATCCTTTATCTTTTCCATGATTTGAACTTCGGCGGATGACGGAGTCGGCTTTATGGAAGCAACGGGTATTTCGGACGGGACTTCGGAATATTGCCTGTATTTCACAATCTCCTCAATGATATCCACGTCCTCCCTTATGTCTTTCCTGTAAAGAGGAGGCTTTACCGTATAGGCGGAACCTTTCTTTTTCACTTCAAAGTTCAGTTTGCCGAGAAGCTCCTCTATGAAACCGCTTTCTATTTCAATCCCTGAAAGACTGTTGACTTTTTTACCTTCAAGTTTAATTTCCGCCGGCTGTTCATCCATGCCTCCGGCTTCGGAAAGCGGGCCTGTTTCCCCTCCGCATATTTGATTGACCGTTAAAGCCGCCCTTGCCATCCCCCGCTTACAGCATCCGGCGTCTATGCCTCTTTCAAACCTGGCGGACGCTTCCGTGGCAAGCCCGAGCTTCCTTCTGCCCCTGCGCACGACCACGGGGTTGAAAACGGCGCTTTCTATAAGAATGTTTTTCGTGTGCCCCGCAACCTCGGAATTCTCTCCGCCCATAATGCCGGCGAGGGCGACAACCTTCTTTGAGTCGGCGATGACAAGGATACCCTCGTCCAGTTCCCTTTTTTTGCCGTCCAGAGTTACCAGAACCTCTCCTTTCTTCGCCCGCCTCACTTCTATAAATCCTTCAATACTGTCAAGGTTGAACATATGCAGGGGCTGTCCCGTCTCGGCCATTATGTAGTTTGATATGTCAACAACGCTGAAACCGCTGCGGTATCCGAGCTTTTCCATGCTTTCTTTCAACCATGCGGGATGCGCCGAAGGATTTATCCCCTTTATTATACGGCATGAATAATAACGGCAGTCGTTTTCATCTTCAATCCTGACGGGAATTGTATCAGGCAGAGTCTCTTTCAATACGCCGCCCGGCAGATTAAGGGAATGAGAGATAAAGGGCAGAATTTCCCGCGCAACGCCGGTTAAGCTCAACAAATCGCCGCGGTTTGCCGGAGTTTCCAGCTCAAACACCGCATCGCCTCCCGCGTTGTCCGTTACCAGCGGATTCAGTCCGAGCATCTCAAGATATCCTATGAGCTCGTCTTTTCCCAAGGCGCCGTCAATATATTCCGCTATCAGTTTATACGAGTACCTCAATTGGAAAATCCTCCTTGCCCCCTCACCTTCAATTCCTCTCCCCGCAGGGGAGAAGAACAAAGCGGGGGAGCAATTCCCGTTTAAGAAAACTGCCTGATGAACCTTATGTCATTCTGATAAAAATACCTGATGTCGGTGATGCCGAATTTTATTATCGCAAGCCGTTCAATGCCCATGCCGAAGGCAAAACCCGTGAATTTCCGGGTATCGTATCCGACGTTCCTGAACACCTGCGGATGAACCATGCCGCAGCCGAGAACTTCTATATACCCGGTGCCGTGGCATGTTGAACAGCCGTTCCCTTTGCATATATTGCAGGACATGCTCACTTCCGCGCTCGGTTCGGTGAACGGGAAAAAAGCCGGAGTAAATTTCACCTTCACGCTGTCGCCGAACATCCGCGTTATAAAGTGGGTGAGCATCCCCTTGAGGTGAGAAAAATTTATGCCCTCGCCAACCATAAGCCCTTCCATCTGGTGGAAAACCGGGCTGTGAGTGGAATCCACGTCGTCTTTCCTGAAACACTTGCCCACCGCCACAACCCTTAACGGAGGAGAAGTTTTTTCCATTATCCTTACCTGAACCGGACTGGTATGAGTCCTTAGCAAAACCTTGTCCTTCTCGCTGATATAAAACGTGTCCCACACATCCTTTGAAGGATGTTCCGACGGTATGTTTAGCGCTTCAAAATTATAATAGTCCGTTTCTATCTCCGGTCCGGAAACGATACCGAATCCCATCTCGGCAAAGATTGCGGTCATCTCACGCGTCACCGCCGTTACGGGATGCAGTGCGCCGATTGAAGGAGATTTGCCGGGGAACGAAAGGTTCACGCTCTTTTTCTTTTCCCCCATGCCTTCTTTTCTTTCCCCGTAAATGCCCTCAAGCTTATTTTTTAAATCGTTAATCCGTGCGCCGGCATCTTTCCTTTCTTCGGCGGAAAACCCGGAAAGAAGGGAAAAAAGACCGTTTATCTCGCCTTTCCTGCCGAGATATCTTATCTTCCAGTTCTCAAGGCTTTCGGAATCCGCCGCCGCTGACGCTTCTTCAACGGCTTTCTTATATACGGCTTCTATGTTCTCTTTTACCAGCTTGCGCTCCATAAAGGCTGTGCCTCCTTATGTACTTCAGAACCCCGTCGGGAACTAAATATTTTACAGTCTTTCCGCCCGAAAGACAATTTCTGATGTATGACGAAGATATTTCCATGCAGGGTGAATGTATAAATTCATGCTTCAAAAGAGGCACTTCCGGAACGCGCCTCTTTCCCTTCCCCCTCGGTGCAACCAGGAAAACGGTTTTCCCCGCAAGATCTTTGTACCTGTGCCATGTTTTCAGTTCGTAAAACGCATCTTCTCCGGTTATGAAAAATATACCTGCTCCCGGATTTTGAGACTGAACAATAACAACCGTATCATAAGAGTAAGACGGCTTTTTCCTCTTTATTTCTATATCCGAGGCCTCAAAATGCCTGTTGCCCGATACGGCAATCTTTACCATCGCAAAACGGTGAGCCGGCGGAACGAACGCCTTCCTCTTGTGCGGCGGAATTCCGGCCGGAACAAAAATGACCTTGTCCAGCAGGAACTCTTCCCTCGCTTTTTCCGCAATAACCAGATGACCCGCGTGAACGGGGTCAAACGTCCCTCCCATTATACCTATTCTCTTACTGACGGATTTGTCCATTGCCGTGGATAAGGTATTTATAGGTTGTAAGTTCTTCCAGCCCCATGGGGCCGCGCGCATGTATCTTGTCCGTGCTTATCCCTATCTCCGCTCCCAGCCCGAACTCGCCGCCGTCGGTAAACCTCGTAGACGCGTTGTGAAACAGCGCGGCGGCGTCAACCTCTCTGAAAAATTTTAAGGCGGTCTCCGTGTTTTTCGTGATAATCGCCTCGGAGTGCAGTGTGCCGTAACGGTTGATGTGCTCTATTGCCGATTCGGCCGAGTCTACTATCCTGATTGAAACGATGAGGTCAAGATACTCGGTACTCCAGTCTTCGTTCGATGCCTTTTTTATACCGCGCAGAATTTTTGCGGTTTTTTCGCACCCTCTCATTTCAACTCCCGCCTTCTTAAACATCTCCGCAATTCCGGGAAGGAATTCATGCGCGATGTCTTTATGCACAAGCAGAGTTTCCATGGCATTGCAGGTTGCGGGCCTCTGGACCTTAGCATTGAAAGCAACTTTCAGAGCCATGTTTAAATCGGCGTCCCTGTCCACATAGGTATGGCATACGCCCTTATAATGCTTTATCACGGGTATCAGGCTGTTTTCCACAACCATGCGTATAAGCGATTCCCCTCCCCTCGGGATTATCAAATCAATGTACCTGTGAAGCGACAGGAGGTATTTCACGGACATCCTCCCGCCCTCGCTGATAAGGTTAAGCATATCGTCGGACATGGACGCTTCCCGCAAACTGTCCCTCATTATCACCGCAAGAGCGCGGTTTGTATGCTTTGCTTCCTTCCCTCCCCTCAAAATCACGCCGTTTCCGGACTTCAGGCACAGGATGCCCGCCTCAACGGTAACATCGGGCCTGGACTCATAGATGATGCCTATGACTCCTATGGGCGTGCTCACCTTTTCTATCTTCAGGCCGTTGGGACGCGTTGTTTCCCATAACTTTCTGCCCACGGGATCGGGCAGGCCTTTGACGGCATCTATGCTTTTCAGCATCTTTTCTATCCGGGCGTCATCCAGCGTCAGCCTGTCAACGAATGCTGAAGAACCGCCTCTTTTTACGGCGCCGGAGACATCTTTTTTATTCGCCTTGATTATCTTCTCTCTGTTCCTGACTGTACCGGCGGCCAGGGCGGAAAGAAAATCATTCTTTTGAGAGGAAGTATAATTCAGGGCATTCAGGGCCGCTTCCTTTGTCTTCTCCGCTTTCCTGAGAACAATCTCCTTCCATCCCATTGTTTTATCCCCTGCCTTTTTTCCCTCGCGGAACAAAAACAGTTCCCACGTCTTTCCCTTCAAAAGCCCCTGTTATACTCCATGTTTTCTTGCCGTTCAGGATGACGCAGGACGCTCCGCGTTCGGTCACATATCTGGCGGCGGCTATTTTGCTTTTTATGCCGCCTACCCCCTGTTTTGAAGGAACTCCGCTCTCCGCAATTCCCTTCACGGCGGAAAAATCATCTACAAAACCGATAACCTCGCACCTTCCCGTTTTCTTCGGGTCGCACACGCTCAACCCGTCAACGTCGGTAACTATAACCAGCATATCCGCGGAGACAAGTTCCGCCACAAGGGCGGCAAGGGTATCGTTGTCTCCGAGTTTTATTTCATCCACGGCGACGCTGTCATTTTCGTTTATCACCGGTATGACTTTAAATTTCAGAAGCGTCTTTATCGTCTCTCCGGCATTTTTCTTTCTTGCCGGTACGGTAAAAACGTCCCTGGTGAGAAGAATCTGCCCGACGTTTATCCCCTCTTCCTTGAAAAGCCGTTCGTAAACTCTCATAAGCCTGCTCTGTCCTATGCTTGCGGCCGCCTGCAGTTTGTCAATCTCTCCCGGCCGTTTCTCCCAGCCGAGGACGTGCATGCCCGCGGCAATCGCACCGGAGGTTACGAGAATAACCTCTGTATTACGCTCTTTCTTCAGGCGGCAGACCTGTTGAACCAGATGTTCAATCACGGATACGTCAAGACGGTTGTTCGGAGAAGTCAAAACCTGCGTTCCTATTTTTACAACCGCTCTTTTCACGCCCTTAAATATTTTTTCTCTTTTCATCCAGCCGTTCCCTTGTTGTTTTCATAAGGTTAAGTTTTCTTGTCAGCTTTTCGCATGAGCCCCCGTTGACAATCCTCTTCATGTCCGCCAGAGCTTTTTCAAATTCCGTAATCCATAAAATCATATTCTTCCTGTTTGCCGTGAATATCTCCGCCCACAATTCCGGACTGCTCTTTCCGATTCTCGTGGTATCAAGAAATCCCGTACCTATGCACTTAAGCAGAAGGTCCTTGTCCTTTACCTTGCCCAGAAGCGAAATCAGGGTAAAGACAATAAGATGCGGCATATGGCTTGTCAGGGCGAGGATTTTGTCGTGCCGGCTGGGGGAGAGAAAAACGGGAATTGAGCCGGCCGCTTCCCAAAAATCCTTCACGGCCGAAACGTTTTCCTTTTTCGTGTATCCGCTGGGCGTTATTATCACAAACCTGTTTTCAAAAAGGCCTTCTCTTACTGCGTCTATCCCGCTTTTTTCCGAGCCTGCCATGGGATGGGAACCCACGAAGTTTGCGTTTTTGCCGAGTATCCCGCGCGCCTCTCCGACTATTTTCACCTTCACGCTGGCCGCATCGGTAACGAGCAGTTCCGGCTTACTCTTCCTGACTTTGAGAAAATAGTCCTTCACGGCGTTTACGGGCGTCGTTATTACCAGAAAATCCAATCCCTTTACGCCATCTTCAAAATCCGTGAAATACTCGTCTATGATACCCCGCTCTTTCGCTTTTTTCAGGGTGGAAAGCCTTCTGCTGAACCCGGTAACGCGGCGCGCTATCCCTCTCTTTTTAATATCAAGGGCCAGAGAGCCGCCTATAAGCCCGAGTCCCGCAATCCCTATATTTTCAAATCTGTCCATAGCGGAAAATGGTCTGAATCATTTTTTAGAGTTGCTTTCAAAAAACTTCAGCAATTCTATCGGCAGAGGGAAAAGTATGGTTGAATTTTTCTCCGCCGCAATCTCCGCAGCGGTCTGAAGAAACCTCAATTGAATGGCAATCGGTTCAGATGCAAGCACCTTCGCCGCTTCCATCAATTTTTCAGACGCCTGGTATTCGCCTTCCGCATTGATGACTCTCGCACGCCTGTCTCTCTCAACCTCGGCCTGCCTGGCCATGGAACGCTTCATCGTCTCGGGCAGTTCCACTTCCTTTATCTCCACTATGCTTACCTTTACACCCCACGGGTCGGTCTGTTCGTCTATTATCTGCTGAAGCTTCTGGTTTACGTTATCCCTTTCGGAAAGAATCTGATCGAGTTCAAATTCTCCGGCAATACCCCTTAACGTGGTCTGCGCAAGCTGCATGGTGGCAAGATGATAGTTTTCTACAGACACGATGGCCTTCGCAGGATCCATGACTCTGAACCACACGACGGCGTTTATTTTTATGGGAACGTTGTCCCTTGTCATCACTTCCTGCGGGGTGACGTCAAAAGTTACCGTCCTTAAGCTTATCTTGACCATTCTTTCGGCTATGGGGATGATGAAAAAAAGCCCCGGACCCCTCGCGCCTACAAGACGCCCGAGCCTGAATATGACTCCCCGCTCATATTCGTTGACTATCTTTACGGCATTCGTAATCAATATGAAAACAATAAACCCCAGTATCATAAATCCGCCCATGATTTACCTCCCTGTAAATAGCGTATAGCGTTAAGCGTTTAGCGTATGGTCAGAAGCTTTTGTTTCTATTTGTTTTCTATGCTTTGTACGCTATACCCTATACGCTTTTTTTGCGCTTTTTGGTATTAAAACTTAACATATTGCGATAACTATGTCAACCATCCGTGAGTATTGGAATTCTTCAATTCATATGCAGGATTATCACCTTTGTACATCGACGGGCGGTTTCTGAAGCGGGCGTCTGAACGAGGAGCGGATCCGGTTATTTCTTTGAAGAGAGGTACTTCATAATGCTCTTTGCCGCAATTCTTCCCATTCCCATGGCGCTTATAACCGTTGCGGCTCCGGTAGCGATGTCGCCGCCGGCAAAGATTCCGGGGATGTTGGTTTCGCACGTCTCATCATTAACAATAATATTGCCTTTTCTCCCCGTTGCAAGCTTCTTATACGTGGAAGGAATGAGGGGGCTCGGATTCTGCCCTATCGCAACGATAACAGAATCCACCGGCAGAACCTCTTCGGAGCCCTCAACCGGAACAGGCCTGCGCCGGCCGCTGTCATCAGGCTCTCCGAGTTCGGTGTGTATAACCTTTATTCCCTTTACATACCCGTTCTCATCTCCGATTACTTCAAGCGGCTGTACGAGAAACACGAATTTTATCCCTTCCTCAACGGCATGTTCAAACTCTTCCTTCCTCGCCGGCATCTCTTTCTCGGTTCTTCTGTAGAGCACCGTGACTTCCTTCGCTCCCAGCCTCAAAGCGGAACGCGCCGAATCCATGGCTACGTTCCCGCCGCCTATGACCGCAACTTTTTCTCCCGTCGTAACCGGCGTGTCATACTCGGGAAAAAGATATCCCTTCATAAGGTTGACTCTTGTCAGAAATTCGTTCGCGGAATATACGCGCAGCAAATTTTCTCCGGGCACGCCCATGAACGAAGGCAGTCCGGCGCCGGAACCGACAAACACGGCTTTGTATCCCATCTCAAAAACGTCGTCTATGGTAACGGTCCTGCCTACAATTACGTCAGTTTTTATTTCCACCCCGAGTTTCTCAAGAAGCTCTATTTCGCCGTTAACTATTTTCTTGGGAAGGCGGAATTCGGGTATGCCGTACATCAATACGCCCCCGGGCGTGTGAAGCGCCTCAAAAACCGTAACCTTTGCGCCGCACTTCGCAAGCT
>CAYOWY010000021.1:0-8787 GCA_964407805.1 uncultured bacterium
TTGTCAGTTTTTTAAAGAGTTCCCGACAAACTCTACAGGCAACTTTACCCCCGCTGTCTCCCTGTCGAAGCCTATTTCGCCCCCTTTACCCCGAACTCCTCGCTCCGAACTCTTCATTGCATCTCTTTCACTGTGAGGAGTTATTGATTTTCCCTCTTGTGAGGAGTTACGATTTTGCTCCTATTAAGATACCTTGAAACAGACGCTGATGTCAACCTTGCTTGAGCTTTCTGTCTATGTCCCTCTTCAAATCCCTGTCTTTTATCTTCTGCCTCTTGTCGTATGTCTTCTTACCCTTTGCAAGCGCAATTTCAACCTTAGCAAGCCCTCTTTTGTTGAAATAGACGGCGAGAGGGACGAGCGTAAGCCCTTTTTCCTCTCCCTTTCTGGTAAGTTTCTTGATTTCCCGCCTGTTCAGCAGGAGTTTCTTCTTTCTTAACGGCGGAGGTTTTTCCAGCGCCGCAGGATACGGCGCAATGTAGAAATTGTACAAGAAAACCTCCCCGCCCTCAATCCTGGCAAAAGACTCTTTTATGCTTCCCTTTCCCTCTCTCAAAGATTTCACCTCCGGACCCTGAAGAACCACCCCGGTTTCTATCTTCTCTATTATCTCGTAATCAAAATGCGCTTTTTTGTTATCAAGTCTCATAATAATCCTTCAGTTTTCTTTGAAACAGGTCGCTCCGGCAAGAAATCGGCAACGCAGGCATATACGTTGAAGATATTACGGAGATATGTTATAGTTTTACCGTTCATTTGTCAATTATAAGGAGGACAATGAAAGTAAAATTTCTGGGTGCGGTAAAAAACGTTACAGGCTCCAGGTTCCTGCTGAACGTTTCAGGCAAACACATACTTGTGGACTGCGGCCTCTATCAGGAAAGAGGACTGAAAGACAGGAACTGGGAACCTTTCCCCGTCCCGCCCGAATCCATAGACGCAATACTCCTGACTCATGCTCACCTTGACCACTGCGGATACCTGCCAAAAATAGTCAGAGACGGTTTTAAAGGCACCATATTCTGCACCGAACCGACCGCCGAAATTACAAAAATAACTCTTCTTGACGCAGGCAGGATACAGGAAGAAGATGCGGAGAAGAAAAGCAGGCGCCATACTGAAGAAGGTAAAAAAGGGCCTTTTCCGTCCGTTCCTCTTTATACGGCCGCAGATGCCGAAAAAGTTTTCCCCCTTTTCAGAGAATATCCTTACAAAACCGCTTTTGACGTCGCTGACGGAATAACAGCCTCTTTCCACGATGCCGGGCATATACTGGGTGCGGGCATGATTCAGCTTGAGGTTGAGCAGGCGGGCAAACCGAAAAAAATCATATTTTCGGGCGATATAGGCAGGTGGGATAAGCCTATACTGTGCGACCCGTCTGTCTTTAAGGAGGCGGATACGGTCTTTATAGAATCAACCTACGGCAACAGAGAGCACAACACCGAAGAAGACGCCGGTAAAAAACTGGCGGAGATAATAAATCTTACCGCACAAGCCGGCGGCAATATAGTGATACCCTCTTTTGCCATAGAGCGCGCACAGGAAATCCTGTTTTTCCTTAGCAAATTCCTTAGAGAGAAAAAGATTCCCCGCCTGCCTGTTCTTGTTGACAGCCCTATGGCCATAGACGTAACCGAAGTGTTCAGAAAATTTCCGGAATATCTTGACGAACACACCCGCTCCCTGATAAAAAGCGGTAATTCCCCCTTTGATTTTCCACTCCTGAAACTTATGCGCACAACCGATGAATCCAAAAGCATCAACCGCATGAAGGATTCCGCGGTAATAATCGCAGGTTCGGGAATGTGCACCGGAGGCCGTATAAAACACCACCTTATACAAAACATCACCAGAACGGAATCAACAATCGCATTTGTCGGATATCAGGCAAACGGAACGCTGGGGAAAGAGATAGAGAAAAAACCCGAAACGGTAAGAATACTCGGACGTTCTTTCCCTGTAAAGGCCCGGATTGAGAGCATAAACGGCTTTTCGGCGCACGCGGATAAAAACGAACTTATGAGATGGCTCGGCGGATTTACGAAACATCCTGGAAAAATATTCGTGGTGCACGGCGAAGAGGAAGCGGCGGACGAATTTTCCGCATTTCTGAAGACGAAGATGAAAAGCGAGATTATCACGCCGGAATATCTTTCCGAATTCCCGCTCTAAAAGATGATTTGGAATATAGTCTTGGCAATGAGAGCGACAGCGATGGAAACCATACCGACCAACCCCATCCCGCATGAATACCCGGCAAGAATTATAGGCGTGTATCTCTTCCAGTTCGGGCCCACCTTTTTTGCAAAATAAAACCTTCCGAGAAGAGCGCCGATAAACATCGGCAGGGCCATATGCGGGAAGACTGAAACTCCGCCGACTATGCCGTAGAAAAGAGAGATAGGCGCCTTAACAGCCAGGAGCAGAAAATACAGCGCCATTCCTATGACGGACGAGTTGAATATATACTTGAATCTTATGGCCTCTATCATCCAGTTTTTTCCTTCTCCGAGAGTACTTGTCGCCCACAGAGACTGGAACATGGCATCCATCGGCCACATCTTCTGGACAAAAGGATAGGTGGACGACGGTATCGGAGACATCCTCCATATTATGGACCAAAACAGGAAACTGCAAAAAAGCATGATTATCAGAGACGTAAATTCCGCCTTATACCAGGAAGTAAATTTTGTCCTCGTAAGTTCCAGCTGTTTAAATTCCTGCGCCGTGGCGCCGTGATTAAAATAGGGCACGGGGGCAAACCATATATCGGCGCCCCTGTATCCGCTTAATATGAATGTCCCCTCCCTTACCATGGGAAAGGAAATGCCTCCCGCAACACCTGTTATTCCGAACATCCTGGCGGATGTGTAACTTAAAAAAGGCGTAAGTACAAACCCGAAAAAGGCAAAAAGAAACACCGGGAATTTAGGGACAAGGATGTGGCATATTATGATGTAAACGACCGTTGAAAGGAACCATATCCCCGCGGCAAGCCATATAGGATAATCGCCTCTGTTTGCCGGAAGCTTTTCTGCTGCTTCCCTTCGGGCCGATTTTTTAGCGCGCATAAAAGTATTCAGCATCCTTGCAATTCCTATCAGTGCAACCACTATGCCGCCGGCAATTATTGCATTTATCCAGAAATCAAGGTTGGTGGCGACATTGGCAGGTATGGCAGTCATTCCCGGCTGCCAGTTTTTTATGATGCCTGCGTGATAAAGGATGGGATTGCCCACTGTCCTGGATAAAATCGCTCCTATGAAAGAACCTGTTACTACCCAGAACGGCAGGACAAAACCTGTCAGCAGAACGCCGAGTTCAGTCATAAATCCGAGCATTGACGATGGAAATATTGTGCCCATTTTTGAGGTAAAATCAACCCACGGAATCGGCAGAAGCTGAAACGGCTTTGTCATCAGAAGGCCGGTTATGGTAGGTATGACAACATAAAACGCCCCGAATATCACTCCTATCATGGCGGAGATGCTGAAAATCCTCCATCTCCACGTCTCTTTCTTTCCGCTTACCTCCGCGAGGGCGGTTGCACCTTCAGACGCTACGGGCGCCATGGGAAAAGGCAGTTTTTCCCTGTCGCTTGTTACGCGAAACAGGGTATAGCCGAGAGAAAACTTGTTTATCCTGAACAGGACATTATGGACGATAAGAAGCAGGACAGGTATCAGCCACGCCCTGTGGAAAAACGTTCTTTTTATAAGCGCCTCGGAGTTCGCTGGCGGAACCGCCCACCCGGGCACATTTTGCGGCAATCCCATTGACTGCGCGTACGGAGACTGAACGAGATACTGTTTCCATATCATGTCGCTGAACGCGCCTCCCTGAAGGACCAGTCCCGCGGCTCCCAGAACAAGCCCTGCGCTAACCAGCGAAGCGGCAAGGATGTATATTATATATACCTCCTGTTTCTTCAGTTCCACGAAAGACCTTTTCGCCATCTCAACAAGCAAAATTACGGTTACCCACTGCGCCGCTCCGGCTATGCCGCCCCCGGTTATAAGTCCCAGATATATCGCCCCGGGAAGCATTATGAATCCGATGAAAAGAGCGGCTATAACTGTCTTTATGTTAAAACCTTCCTGAAAAGGCTCAAGATGGACATCTGCGTCAAACTGAATGTTTTCTTTTATCTCATCCGCCATTTTTACCTTCCCTTGTTAATATGCTATGCGATATTAAGCAATTTTTTGCCTTTATCCTCATATTCCTTTTTGACATCTCCGCTCACAGTCCTCCATATAAGGAATTGTTTTCTGATACCGTCCAAAAATCTCCTGTTGAGCCGTTTCCAGTCGGTGGACTCCCCGCTCATTCTTTTCATCACAAGATTGATGGTATAAAACTCATATTGCCCCATCGGCTCCATTTCCACGTTAAGGTTCTGGCTCACTCCGAGGTCAAACGGAGCCAGCCAGATTGTGGTGTCTATGACATATTTATTTTTCCCGGATTGAAGCTGACGCGAGGAAAGAGAAGCTCCGCCGGTATAAAAATTGCCCAGGGATACGTCCTGATAAGAATTATAATATTCCGTCAAAAACGTCACCAACCCGAGAACTTCAAATTCGCTGACCGTAAAGGGAAATTCAAATTCCCAGTTATCGCCTTTCGGTTCGGGAAGTATCCATTTCCTCGTAACGTCGGGAACAGCCATACGTGCCGCTTTTCTGGCGGGATAAAGAGTTGACAGCATAACTGTAATGAATATGATGATTGTGGCAAAAACGGCTGACAGTGAGGAATAATTTAACGTCAATCCCTTAAGAAGACCTGTAACCATAAGGATTTTAGCAACCACCTGTCCCATGAGATATCCCGCAACAGCCCCCAGAACGGCATATACGAGAGACTCCGCAAGAAACAGCGCAGAAATATGAACGGGCGCAAGGCCGACTGCGCTGTACGTTCCTATCTCCCTTATTCTTTCATAAACCGAGCCGAGCATGGTATTGAGAACTATCAGGGCCGCTATAAGGATGGGGATAATCAGATTGCTTATGCCGGCAAAGGAGGTAAGCCCCATACTGCTGTAAATATACGTTTTGTCACCCAGTCCGGCAAATATTATAACGGCAAGCTTTGATATAAATCCTTCAACGAGAGAACTGCCTTCTCCTTTCCCGTCAAAACCTACGGCAACGGAATGCAGTGTCCCCCTGATGTTCATAAGCGTCTTGAAGGGAAGTATCGCAATGTTTTCGGCTTCGGTGTGAACAAAGGATTCCACCTTTGTCTGCGTAGAAACAACCTGCGCCGTCCTCTCCATCTTCATTTTCGCGATTTCACGCTCGGGTATTACGGAAAAATCTGCGGGGGTAATGCGTTCGTCGTCAAGGTCTTTCATGTCGTTTACAATCTTCTCGTCAAATATCCCCTTTAAAAGGAGTTTTTTTCCGTATATCCACAGGTATGCACTGCCGATATCCTCATCGGATAGATTCATCTGGCTGTGCATTTTCCTTGAAATCAGCACCGATTCCTCGGAATCGCTTTCAAACCATTTTCCCTTCACCACCGCATCCTTAACGGGCATAATTTCCTGCGGCGAAAGGCCGAGAAGCCCCGAAGCAAACACCATTCTGTCAGAATGCTTTATTTCAATCGCAGTCCTGTTTCCAAGGGCGTCAAGAACAAACCACGACCTCGGAGCTATAACTCCTTTTCCGGAAAACTCGTCTTCGGTATAATCCAGCGCTGTGCTCATGAGGGGCGACCATGACCGGTCACGCAGAAGAATCCCCTGATACGCGGGCTTGTAGTGTTTTACAATCTGGTTGTATTTCAGATACGATTTTATGGAAGTAAAGGAAAGAACGGTAAAAGTCAGCAGAATCAGCGTAATTGCCGTCAGTACAGTTCTTATCGGCCTTCTCTTCATGTTAGCCACGCCCAGGGAAAAAGCCGTAGCCGTAGCCGTTATTCTGCCGACATCCGTTTCGTAAACCTTGGACGTCTCCATCTTCAGCTGGCGCATCTGCTCTTCAAACTTGGAAGCCACTATTGAAAGAACAACGAGCGACAGGGCAAGAACTATGAAAGAGAGAAGTATCACTTCAGGCGCATTTGTGAGTTTGAATGCAGGATGCACCCAGCGCATGACGAAATAAACAACAAGGAATATGCCGAAAATGCCGGCAACTCTCTTTTCCAGCCTTGCGAAACTGAAAAGCAGCCTCTCCCCGAAATATGCAAAAGGCAAAAGCAGCATAAAATAAAAAATGATGCCCTTGACCACGTCGTTAGCGGTATTGCGCACATCGGGATACGCTCTTGATTCCACCGCCTGCGCCTGCCTTGAATATTTAACAAATTCGTACCACTTCCTGTCTTTCCTCGCGGAATCCGCCATCTGCAGAAGCATACCCGATTCATCCTGTAGGGCCGCGAGCCGTTCGTTTCTTATGCCGAACTTTTCAAAGCTCTCTCTCCTGAACCTGTCAAGAATCATCATATCGCGCGCGCCCTTGTAAGGAGTTTCATATATTGCAGAGATTGCTCCGGCGTCAAATCCAAGCCCTTCAACCTTTTCCTTTCGCAGGGATTCCTCGGCATTCAGCAGGAGAAGCCTTTTCCCCAGCGGCCCCGCCTGCCCCAGTATTTTAAACCTTGTTGCGGGATTGATGAAAACACACCCCACCGGCTCGGAATATGAAGTCCAGCGTAAAGGGATTAAATCCGGATATTGGAGGTAATAGCCGTATTCGCTGGGAACGCTGTTTGCCATATCAAGGATTTCCACCTTGTCAAGCTGTACGAGATACTGCGGGTCTATAAGGTCAAAAAGGTTAATGGCTTTTGCGTTGAACAGAACAATCATACAGTCCTTGTCCTTATAATCGAGAATCAGTTTTACTGGATACTGGGCGGCGCCTCCCACCCCGAGGTCGGGAGCAAGTTTAATGTCCCCTGTTTCAGGATCCAGGGCAAAAGCCTCCATGCTTAAATTATTTCTAACGACAAGGTTGGAAAAACTGACTTTACCATCTTCATCAGTCATCCCCATAATCGTATTTCTTACCCCGATATTGGTCTTTTCAACAATCACGGACGTGGTAGAAAGCGCTATTTTGGGTATTACGAGTGCGCCCGCGACCGGATCGCTGGGGATAAAACTTTTTGACGGGTCAAAAGTAACAACCCTTGCATTAAGCGAACCCATGACATCCTTCACAAGATCAAATGAAACGTCCGGGAAGAAATCAGGATCGTTGATTGCCTCACTTAAAATGCCCTTCAAAAATCGGGACTGTCTTTCTATGTTGTTTACATTAAGATCCCCATACTTATCGGCTGGCGTATCAACGCGCCACCTGCCGTCATTTACGGTAACCAGCGAAATAGCGGGATGGCCGGCATACATTACATATTGACCTTCTGTCCTTATCCTTTCAGGCAGGAATGTCTGCCATACAAGCCCTCTTTCCGGGCTGATTCCGTTTACAAGGGCGGTTTCGGCATTATATCCCAGCCTTTTGCTGACATTCTCGGAATAAGCCATGAATTTTCTGCCGTAAGGAGCAAAAAGCTTCTGATGGTAAAATTCTTCGGAATTGTGCCATATCCCGAGGCTTTCGGAACCGTCGGATAAATCAAGCCCCAAAAAAAGCCGAGGGTTTATTATATCTTCCTCCGGTATCCTTTTTCTGAAAAGAGAGTCCTTTCTTAAATGCTTCTGGATAAAAGCGTCTATGCCTCGCAACCCCTGATAGTGGGAAGACGTGGCGAGAAACACCAGCGTCCTCTCCGGGCGATTCTGGCTGAAATAATCAAGCAAATCAAGGAGAGTGGAAATACCTACCGCGGAAGTTGCTCCGCTTGAAACTGCCGGCACAACACTGACGCTGTCATAATAACTCTGTATTATTATTACGTCTTTTTTCAAATCCTTGTTCCTGCCCTCAAGATATCCGAGAATGTTATAGTCCGCGGCTTTCTGCCAGGTCATCTTAGCAAACAGCCGCACCGTTGATTCCGCCTGCGCCAAACCGGTAACTACCCCGCTGTTTTCATATGCGTAAAACCTCGGAACATCAATCGGAACAGTGACAAACTTCTTTTCTGCCTGTATCCGCGTAACATCGCCGGAATTTGTGAAAATAAACGCCCTTGCGCCAAGCATGGCTATAGTGCGCCACCTGTCTTCGGAATCAAAATCAAGAACAATGATATTGCCGGCAATATCCTTGCCCTCCAGCTTTCTAAGGTCTCCGTCTCCTCCGTATATTAGCTTCCCTTCCACGCCTTCGGGGGGCAATGTGGATGTTCTCACAAGGTTCGGCCACATGCAATGAAGCTCTATTTTCTTTCCGCCTACATTCAGAAAAGCATATTCCTCCATGGGGACAACAACGCTGAATTCCTCTTTGGCAACCCTCTTAAGCCCCGCCGCTTTAAACTTGTTTTCTATAAAATCCGCAGCCTTTTTGTGCCCTTCCGTCCCGGGAAGCCTGGAAGATACCGATGAGAAAAACTTCAGATAATCGTCAAGATTTTCAGAATAGGAGAAAAAGGCGGAGAGAAAGAACAGAAACAGAGGAATTAAGCACACCTTCTTAATCATTTTTAAACCCCCTCAATTTTTGCCATGCCCTTCTTGATCCGGGATTGATATTCACCTCGGCAACAAACTCTTTTTTCGCGGACTCCGCATCACCTTTTTTCTCATAAATCAGCCCTTTCAAAAAATGGGCGTTGGGAAAAAAAGCGTTTATATCAAGAATCCCTGCAAGGGCATTCATGGAACCCGCAAGGTCCTCTTTGTAAAAC
>CAYOWY010000022.1:0-8595 GCA_964407805.1 uncultured bacterium
TTTGTATTGTTCTTCAAAAAATTTTCTTTTTGTATCCGCCGAAACTGTAGTTCCTACAAATCCTTTAAGTAAGACCAATAGATTAGCATACTTTTCCTCTTTAAATTTAAGTATTGTCTCGGTTTTTCTAGATTTCATTGCAAAATAATAAGTGAGATACGAACTAATTGTCGCAGCTATAATGGGGAACAAGAACAAAAGAACATTTTTTATTTCCATGGTTTTTTCTATACTGTCGGGTTTTTTTACGAAATACCCAAAAAGCCCCGTGCTTTCCAATCGATTGTTGACGGGTCTTTATTGATTCCCTGCATCATTAATGTTATGGCAGACCTAAAGCATTCATGGGCATTGGTTACATAAGCACTCAAATCCTGCTCGTCAAAAAAATCGAGTCCCAACATGCCGCTACCGCGCGCCTGAAACACACGCTGCAATAAAACAATAGGAATAACCAATAAGTTTATAATGGGAACAAGGCATAAAAATAGAGACAGTTTCTGCCAAAAGGTGATTCTGAACAGTAAATACCAGGAAACATCAAGGTTATTTCCGTAATCTCTGGCGTTAATAAACATCTGGTAGGGTTTAAGATTGGAATTGCCGGTTTCTGTCACAACCAAAAATTCTCTTGAACCGCCCAAGAGTCCTCTGAGTAGGCCCGGAGAAACTTTTCTTTTTACCACCCGTACGTTTGGAGCTTTAGATTCTTTTATAAACCGCTCTGTATCAACAAAAACCTTCTCTGTATTGCCCTGTGCTCCTTCTAGTCGTTCTGATAATGTATTTGAGTTATTAAGCGTAACCTATACTTATTATCTACCAAACTTTGTATAGAATTTGTTATAGTTCTGTTTTCAGCATAATAGATGTCCCTTAATACACAAAATAAGATTGTAAGCGTGGTTAATCTTTGCTGACCATCAATAATTTCATATCCATCTTCTGTTTTTATTAAAATAACAGGACCTAAAAAATAGTTTTTTTCACTATCTCCTATGGCCGAAATAACATCATCCCATAACCGCTCAATCTGTTCACTTTCCCAACTAAACGGTCTTTGGTAATCAGGGACATAATAATAACTGTCAGCATCCCCAAATATTTGCTTTATTGTTTTCACATCAGGTTTAAATATGTCTTCTAAATTTTCAGGCATTTTAATCCTCCAGAATCAGATTAGCTCTTGTTTTAACCATCATGGGGTGTTCATGAAATATTAACCGGAATTTTCATTCAATCCTTTCTTCTTGTTCTCCTGTATGTATTTTATTATCCGAGACAGAGATGTCCTCCGTCAGGTTTTTTTGGACCCAACTTCCTGAAATCAGTTCTTTCTGTTTTAGCAGCATACCATTCTTATGGCAAACGAAAAAGAGAAGAGACCTTCACTCTGTAAATGCCCGCGAATCCTGAAACCCGTAGCTTTGGATTTAAAATCCTTTAAGGTCTTCCGTCGCGTAGGTTGAATTCATGCCTTCGGCCTTCGGCACTCTCTCTCAAAGGGCTCTGAATTGCTCCAGCATCCTTTCTGCAATAAATTCTCTTTAAATATCAAAGTATTGGCCGTTATTATAACGCATCACGGTATTTCCGAAGTGTTTCTTGAACTTTTCCGGGTGTTCGGTATGTATCGGCACTATTTGCCTGGCATTAACCTTCTTGGCAAACTTTTGCAGTTGTTCAAGAGTGGCATGCCCGCTTGTATGGATATGTTCTACCGTTAAATGGTTGCGCTTAACAAATCCCCGGAATTTCTTTGCATCGGGGTTGTCTTTTTCAATATATCCTTTCCACAGGGAATAAATCAATGTCGAGCCCTGTATCTGCGGTATTTTTTCAACAACCGGGATCATCGTATTGCGCATCAACAGCAAAGATTTCTGTTGTAGATGGGTAAAATCAAAAGTCTTTATCTTCTTCCTGCCGATACTTATCAGCATTTCATTACGGCTCGATTTGGCTATCTTGTTTACATAAATATCGCCTATGCCGTAGTTAGCAACGAATACCCTGATGCCGTCCCATTCGATTTCCGGGGTGGTGCCCGTTATTTCTCCCACAACTTTCAGCATACATGCCGTATAAGGGTCTACCACAAGCAGCGCTTTGGTTTGCCGTACAGCCTTATATAAGGAAACAATCCGGTCAATGTTCTGTCCGGAGCAATATATGGGGATGACCGTATTCTTGCTTTTTTGAATAGCTTCTGCAACGCCTCGGACAACTGCTTCTTCATCCGGATATTTCCCGTTTTCCCTTTCAATCATGGTGCCTTCCATCAAGAGGCAGTCAACGGGCTTCAGTGGCTTTTTTATAAATTCCGCATATCTTTTTTTCGTCCAGCCGCCTGCACGAAAATCCCCCGTATAAAGGACTGTTTTCCCTGTGTTTTCATCTTTTATCAGGAATCCCATTGCATTAAAACCTGAGTGGTCTACAAGATACGGGGTGACAGACAAGTTTCTTAAGGTTATCTTTTTCCTATCATGCAGAAACCTTGGGTTAGCAATCTGAAGTCCTTTGTATTCCGGCAGGAAGATATTGAGTGCACGGATTAACTTATATGCTCCCTCGCTCATATAAACCGGGATTTCAGGATAGACATAGGACAGGAATCCGTAATGGTCTTTATGGGAATGTGAAATAAAGATGCCGTCTATTGAAGAAGCGGATTTTCTATACAAACCTTCTATGTCAAAAAGATAATTCTTTTCAAATAGTGTCTTAAGAGACAGGCCTTCAATATCCCGCTCGTTAAAATCTGCCCCGGAAGGGTCTTTCAGCGGCATACCGAAATCGATCAAAATCCTTGTATTTCCTGTTTCAATTTCTACACAGCTACCTCCGATTTCATGGGCGCCGCGATGGATTGTTAATTTCATTCTAAAAAAGGTCCTTTTCCAAAATAATGGAGTCTGATTGCTCCTTATAGTAAGCTGCCAGCAGCCTGATGAAATCATCGCCTATCCGGAAAGGAGAAGTTTTTTTGAGAGACCGTAACTCCTCGTTGAATTTTTCTTCCCGGCTGCGGGAAATAGCAACAACTGCCTCTATTTCCAGCGAAGAAGGGATTCTGCTTTTGAATCCGAATAGTTTAAACCATTCGGAAGCTCGCTTTGAATGACGGAGTACTTTTAAAAGCGTAAGACTGTAAATATATGCCTGTGAGGCCGCTTTTTCATGGGTCCCCGGCTTTTTTAACTCCCATACAGAAAGATTTGTTTTGTTGTTTTTCAATCTGTGCCGGGCAAGAATATCTATATAGCCATTTCCGGGTTTTGGCGAGCCGGTACTCGCAGATATGGGAAGCGGCATCTGCAAAGGGAATTTGTTTGCGATAAGAACTGGCTGAATTTTCAAAGAATCAAGTCCGAACTTGCCGGACCCTTTACACATTTCGGATAAGAACTTGGATTCAATGCGGTGTTCCTGGGTTTTCACTTTGGACATCCCCTTCGTAGAAAGAGCCAGTTCATTGAAATGTTTTCTTACAAGCTGGCCCTCTTTGCCCTTCCATGGATAAAGGCCGTCCGGCAGGGATAAATCAAACCATTGTTCGTTCTTTATTCTATGCCCTTTGAGCTGGATAAAGACATCCTTGTCCTTAACAATGAGATGTGCTATCTCCTGGCCAAAGAACCGGAGAGAGAAAACAGCCCTGGAACGGGATTTGGATTTTGTAACTGAAACATAAGCTTTCAGAGGATACCAGCAATGAAATTCATTCTTTGCCGAATGCAAAAACTTGTTGCCGTGATTAAGAGCGTCTATCCAGTTTGAGAGATTGTTTTCAAATTCTTCTTTATTGTCTTCCCATATTCTGTCAATCTGCACCGAAAGATTCGTGTCCGTCATTAATTTTAATCCTCGCTGATGTTGAAGTTACGCCTTCTTGAGGGATTGCTCAGATAGCTCAGGTTTGCATCTTCTGCCGGCTTTTCTTTCTGCTGTTGGTGTTCCGCCTTGTTGAAGATAGCGGTATGGACTACAGTATTTTTTGCTGCAACCAGGGAAGTGCCGCCGGCTGTTTTGCCTGTGATGCTCACAGTCATGCCTGCGCCGGGGGATTTGCGCGAAGAAAACTGTGATTCGTAAACCGCCCTGAGAAACTCTTCCGCATCTTTGTTATCAGGCTGATTTGCTGATTTATCGCCGTAAAGTATCTCCATTACATAGCTGTTGATGATTTTGGGCATGAGTTTTTTGCAGGTGGCTTCTTTGTCGAATATGTCCATCCCGAAGATATTTTTTCCGATTGCAAAGACAGCGCCTATCTGGTCTTCCTCAGGCTTGAAAATATCCTTGTAATCATCTATGCGGCTTTTCTCTTTCTTATAGATATCGCTCATGGCAGCCGTGGGGGAAGATATTTTACGTGCAGACATGCAACATGCTATGTCTTCCCATACCTCTCCCTGGTCCGCCTGAAATTTACCTGCTCTTTCTGCGGAATACATGACAGAGGCTTTTTGTTTTTTTCGCAGGTTGGCATAGGAGATGTTTTCGCTTGCGCAAAATTCTTTTGAAACATGGTGCCAACGTCCCTGTTCGACGCAGGAGACCGGGATGCCCGTTTCGCTCTCCGCGGGAACAATCAGGCTGATATTCACTATCCTGTTCTGTTTTGCGCCTATCAGCTCTTCCCCGTCCATGATAAAGACATCTTTTGCGCCTTTGTTCAGCACCCGGATTTCCGGGACCGTGCCCGAACCAACTTCCGTCACTCTTATTACGCCTTCTTTCAACGCTTCATCAAGGGTGAGATAATCATAGTCTGATTTCATATCGCTGTGGAGCGGGAAGATAGTCAGCCCGTCTTTGTGCTGTTTCTCTCCTACCCTTAGCGATTTCAAAAACTCCTGCACCGCTGCTGCCGTCTTTTCTGTCATGATTATATGCCTCCCTGTTTTTTTTCTTGTTCAAGATATATCCGCAGTTTCGCTTTAAGCCGTTCCACAAACTCTCTCATCTTTTCAGGCGATTTGGGAATGGAATCGGCACGAATATTTAGTTCTATATCGTTTGTAACGGAAATTCTTAGCCATTCTTCAGGGATGTCCGGTTCTATGAAATCTCCTATTGTTTCTGCCCTTTCACTTTGAGGGGAGTGTAATTTAGCGGAGTACAAAACATCAGGTTCTTGCATCATGCTTCTTTGAATAAAAGAACGCCTGTGTAAAGGAGAGGCCATATCGGCATTTATAGAAAACTCTTCTTGTCCGCCGGTTATGATTTCTTCCAGTTGTTCCTCTTCCAGGCCGGCAAGCATCTCTTTTATCTTGGTTAGCGGCAGATACTGCGCCTGAAGGTGTTTTATCGCAAGTATCTGCAGAAGGTGCCGGTAAGTGAACCTCGATTGCGTATCTTTGGAGGCGGAAGGCTTGTCCACCAGTCCTTCATTGATATAATAGCGGAGAGTTCTTTCGTCAGGATATACGGAAACCTTGTATCTTTTCTGCTCCAGTGCTATGTAAGGGATAATTCTTGCCGCTTCGGTGACCAGTTCATCGAGGGTGTTATATTCTTTGTTCCGGACAGAGCGGAGGAGCTGTTTTTTATCCATTTGCCTGTATTATACCCGCAACAGTATCAACTGTCAATAGTAAATACTTTATTTCAATCGGTGCATTAAATAGGAAAAAACGCTCTTTATTAATTAAGATACGATAAAATTAGGATTCGACGGGATTGATGGATAGCATCCTGTCTACCCGGAAGGTTCTTTCTTCGCTGCTCTTGCGGCAAAACGCCCGCATGCCCGTAAAACTCTTGCCCATAAACTCCATCTTGCCAACGCATTCCGGCAGTATTACCCTTATGGATTTCTCGTCGTTCTTCTTCAGGTATATTATCTCCAGCTCCCGCTTCTTTTTTATGGCGTCTTTTATAATCTCTATTTTCCTGTCGAGCGGCATTTCCTTGTCCGATATGGCATATCTGTATTCCGTCATGAACTTCACCACGTTCCAGTCTATGAAGATGTCCTGTTTGCGTATCTTTTTCTTCAACACCAGCCCTTCGAGGGATACGCACCTGCTCAAACCCACGTATACCTGCCCCGGAGTAAACGCCCCTGCGCCTATATCCAGTATCACGTTGTCGAATGTCTTGCCCTGGGCTTTATGGATAGTCACCGCCCATGACAGCCGTAGCGGATACTGCTTGAAAGACCCTACCTGTTCCGTATCAATTCGGTCGGTATCCTCATCGTAGACGTAGCGGAAGATATCCCATTCGTGTGGAGTTACTTCAACCGTTTTACCGCCGATAAGCTGAACAATAATAGTCTCTCCTTCCGGCACTATCATGCTTATCTTTCCTATGCTGCCGTTGACCCAGCGTTTCTGCTGGTCGTTGTTAAGCATCATTACCTGCGCATTCTCCTTCAATCGCAGTATTTCGTCGGTAGGATACGTGGCTTTCTCAAACTTCCCCTTAATCTCTGCCTCAAACGTATATTCCTCTCCGGGAAGTTTTAACAGCCTCCTCTCGTTCATCTCCAGCGCTTTATCGTTTTTAGTCGTAAGGGATATGAAAAAGCTGTCCCCGTCAGGTTCGAATTCAGGCATGCAGCGGGTATTAAGTTCAGCAAGCATAGTGTCGGTAACCGTATTATTTCTGATGCTGTTGAGTATCTTTATGAACTCCTCGTCGGTCTGCCGGAATATTTTATCCAGTTCCACTATATCAAAGGAAATCTCCTGCATTACGGCCGCGGAGAAAAAGTATCCCGTCATATACTTGCCCTTGAATATTCTTTTCTCTGCCGGGGTGATAACCGGGGGCAGCTGGTAAGGGTCACCGAAAAATACCATCTGCTTGCCTGCAAACGGGCTGCCCCTGTTGCAGTTCAGGCGCAGAAATCTGTCAACGCAGTCAAGGATATCGGCACGGACCATGGATATCTCGTCTATTATTATGGTGTCAATCTTATTATAGATATTGTCGGCGGGATTTTTAACTACCTTTTTTACCTTGTCCAGGGTAATATCGGGCTTGAACCTGAAAAAGGAATGGATGGTCTGTCCCTGCACATTGAGAGCAGAAACGCCTGTGGGAGCGAGAACAACTGCTTTTTTATTGGTAATGGAACGCAGATACCTTAGGAGGGTGGATTTGCCGGTGCCGGCCCTGCCGGTAACAAAGACATTCCTGTTGCCGCGCTCTATCAGGTCCAGTGCCTGCTGGAACTGTTCGGTAACCTCTATCTGCATAGTCTTTTTAATTCATCCAGTATGTCTATCATGCCCTTTGTATCCAGGGCGCAGTATTTTTCAAGGGCGGAGCGGATGCGCTGCCGTTCTCCTTCAGGGATATCTTGTTCGAAGGCTATCTTTGAATATTCGATACTTGCCATACTGCCGTCAGCGATTTCCATCTCTTCATAGCCTGATTCTGTAAGGACGGGCAGGACGCTTTTTAACGAGTAACTGCCTTCCTGGTCGGGATGGTAATAGGAAAACTCGCGGAAAGGTATCATTAGGTCGGCAATGCGCGGTTCTATCGATGCATACCATCCCCCGTATTCAGGATATGCGAGGCAGGCATTCCGGAGCGCTCTTTTCTCAAACGGCGAGTTATAGGTAATGACAGACCCGGAAGTCCCCATCAGGTCTTTTAACTGTCTCAGCACCTCGGGCCTGGGGTCTTTGTCCCCGGGGGCGAGATATGAGTGATGTTCAGGTTTCGTCCCCTCGCTTCTGACAATATGCAGGGAATACTGGAAAGGTATTGTTTCATACGGCCTTGAATTATCATAAGCGGGTACCGCAGGGTTTATCGTTTCAAAGTCGAGGAAATACAGGGGATATTTCAGCGTATTGAGGAAGGATTTTATCCCCGCTTTATCGACATAAGGCTGTCCGTTTTTATGACAATCGAACTGGATTCTTTGTTTTCCGTTCAGGATACCGACATCCGCAATATCGGATATGCTCAATATTCCGCTATCCAATAATACATATGCTTTCCTTTTATCGTAAAACAAGGATAGTATGCTTCCTTTCCGGGGCAGGTGAGCCGAGCATATGCTTTCAAGAGGGCAGGAGTACGGATAACCACAATGCTGTCCTATGTTTACATCATGGCAGGTTTCTTCCTGTATAGCATGGAGCATCTGTCGGGCGTTCGATTCGACCGATGGAACGATAGCATTTACCTGCCTTGTGACATCTTCTTTAGTTAGTAGTTTTTCAGGGTCAACAGCGCCTTGCCTTACGTATTGGTTGTTTATATACATGACATGGCATTTGCGGATTGTCAGCCCAGCGCCTTCATAGACATATTTCTGAAACGCTACATCGTCATAATATACGTCTTTGACGGAAGTTGCGCTTTTAACCTCTATGAGGTCCCATACACCGTCGGAAACAGGAATAAGAATATCCGCTATGGCGTATAGTTGGTTGAAGGTAAACCCTGCTTCAAATAGAGGCCTGGCGAGTTTGGCAGCTTCCATGGATTTTTCAGCCTGCTTGTCCGGCATAGAGTCTCTATCGATTAAGATACCGCCCGGGAATAGCGTATGCGCCAGCCTGCCTACAAGATGTCCCTGCTCCATAATCGCTTTTGTAGTGGCGTCAAACTCCGGTA
>CAYOWY010000023.1:0-8569 GCA_964407805.1 uncultured bacterium
GCCTGAATGCGTGTAAATTCTTACAATCTTTTCAGTGCGGCCTTTGTATGCTACAGTAGAAAGTCCTTCAACTATTTTGCCGTCAGAATAAGATAGAACTTTAATCGGTCTTTTTAGTGCTACATATTCTTCGTTTGCCTTTTCAATTTTTTCACCGCATTTCTCGGCATCTTTGTATATTTCTTCGATAGTTTTTACGTTCCCGCCCGCAAGCAATACAAGGGTATTGCCCGTTACGCACTTACCCGAGCCGAAGGGTCCGGGGATGCAGGCGGTACCGCCTTTGAGTACGGGGAAAAGGGTGTCAATGACTCTCTGTCCGGTGACAAGAGGCTCGGAAGGAGGCTTCTTGCCTTTGACCGGACGCCTTTGCCTGACAGGCCATTTATGCATGAGATAAAGAGATTCTTCGCCTTTATCTTCTGTTTTTATCCTTCCTATCTCCTCCTCAACCGTGAAGCTTCCTTTTTGTATGGCGGCAACCGTTCCTTTCAAACCGGGAGGGACCATTATCTTGTGGACAAGAATGGCGGTTTCCTGCACCTCTCCTATGATATCCCCTCCCTCAACCCTGTCGCCTTTCTTGACGGACGGAACAAAATCCCATTTCTTCTCCCTGTCAAGAGAGGGCATTTCTATGCCGCGGAAAATGAAATCGCCCTTTTTCTCTATCCGGGAAAGAGGACGGAGTATGCCGTCAAAAATATTGGAAAGAAGCCCGGGGCCGAGTTCAACCGTAAGAGGCGCTCCTGTATCAAAAACCGGGTCGCCCACCTTCAGTCCTTCGGTTTCTTCGTATACCTGTATGGACGCCGTATCGCCGTCAAGGCGGATTACCTCGCCGACCAGCCTGTCTTCGCCGACGCGCACCACGTCATACATCCTGGAAGACTTCATGCCTTCCGCCTGCACCAGCGGCCCGCTGACCTTTATTATTTTCCCGTTATCCATTTATCCCGAACTCTCCATTGTTAAGCTTTCATAGTGAGGGATTTTGATTTTATGCCTCCCCTCTCCGGATGAAATGAAGATGCTATCCCTTCATACCCGTGGCTTTCTTTATCAATTCCTCCACAAGCTGATATCCCTTGCCTTCTCCGGACTTCAAACTCGGTATCACCAGAAGTTTTTTGTCCATCAGGTATCTGTTAAACCTCTCCCTGTCAAAAACCTCCTCGGTGATGAAGACCATTGCGTATTCTGAAATGTTAAGTTTCTCAATCACTCCGTACGCCTCTTCCTGATTGATCGCGGGGAAAATCTCCGCGCCGAAAACCCTGAAAAATTCAATTGATCCCGAATCCCCGATAAACCCTATCTTCTTTTCCATCAAAATTCCCAAATTTCAGACTTTCCACACAATTCTATTCTCCGACGGTCTAATTTCAGAGGCTATTTTCTGCAATTCAACAAGCAATTTTATTTTTTCTTCAAAGGGAAGTTGTGCCTGGCTTTTATGGAAACTCTCTTTATCCCTGAACAGTTTTTTCCGCAAGGTTTCCGTGTCTTTCCCTTTTGAAAAAACTGCCTTTTTTTCTTTGTTTTTCATTGCAGTCCCTGCTTTTTGATTTTATCGGACAAGCCGTATCTTGATAGTATCTCCGCAAGCTTTTCCCTGTCAATCTTGCCCTCTTCAAACATCTTTTCAATTTTCTCCATATCTTTCTTCCTTCCCGCCCGCAAAAGTATGGCAATCAAATATTCCTGTTTCACTATTTTTGTTGCAATACCTTTGAAGAGAATTTTTTTGGCGTTTCTTACAGCCTCGGCCTCAAGCTCGTCTGCGGGAATGAACTGCACAGGGATATTTTCTACAACTATGTGCTCTCCTTTCCATGAATATCCCTTGCTTTTTAGATAATCATATAATGGCGTCAAGAGAAACACCTTCCCTTTTTTTCCCTGCTTTACAAGCACAAAAATATCTATATCGTAAGTCAGAAACGGCTCAATATAAAACATGGCCGCAATGCCGCCGCCAACGGCATAATCATCAATCAATCCGTCTTTCACCATTCCATTGATTATCTTTATAACATTCTTCATTGCAACTCTATAATTTACAATAAACCGGCCGAAATTGCAAAAAACTTGACAAAACGTTCTCCTGCGCATACCATTTCGTAAGAAGTTTTGATTGCAACGGGAAAAGGGATTTTAATGGATAATATCAAACTGGTTCTTATCGGGGGCGGCAGTTACGGATGGACGCATACTTTCATTACCGACATAGCATGCACCCCCGCGCTGAAGGGTATGCATATCATCCTGCAGGATATTAACCCCGAACCTCTCAAAACAGTCGTGCCTCTGTGTCAAAAAATCTCTGCGGAATTGAATGCGGATTTGAAGATAGAAGGCACTACCGACCTGGATTCTTCCCTTTCCGGAGCCGATTTTGTCGGACTTACAATATCAACAGGAGGCGGATGGGCAGACAATATTGACATGGAAATACCCGCCCGCCACGGCGTTTTACAGCTTGTGGGCGACACGGTCGGACCGGGAGGATGGAGCAGGGCATTGCGCAACATCCCGGTGGTAACGGACATCGTCCGCAAGGTGGAAAAACTGGCGCCGAACGCATGGTTCATGAATTATTCCAATCCTATGACCGTGCTTACCAGGGCTCTGCAGAAAGCCAGCCCGGTGCGCTCAATGGGCATATGCCATGAACTTCAGGGTTTTATGCTCCATGTTGATTATTTCCTGGGAGTTGACTGGGAAAAGGACATAACGGTCTCAATGGCGGGCATCAACCACCTGATATGGATATTGAGCATGACAACAAAGGGCAAAGACGGCATGGCGCTCATGAAGGAATATATCCGCGACCCGGAACATTTCAAGCCGCTGGGACCGCAGGTTGTAAACGAGGAACTGGCGAGAGCCGGCGGCGTTGCACCGAGCCAGAAGGTGAAGTTTGACCTCTTTGAAAGATGCGGATACATGCCGGCGGCAGGGGATTCTCACATAGCGGAGTTTTTTCCCCACTACCTGCGGACGGAAGATGAAGCCCGGAAATGGGGGTTTTTGAAAAACGGAGCGAGGGCTCACACCTTTGCCAGAACCGGCAGCAGGGAAGACAGGGGCAGAAAATGCAAAGACCTGCTGGAAGGGAAAACGCCGCTGTTCCTTAAACATTCCCATGAACATGCAGACAGGATTATCGCGGCGCTTTCAGGACAGGGCGAGCCGGTAGTCACTCCTTTAAACACGCCGAATACAGGGCAGATAGACAACCTGCCCCGGGAAGCGGTGGTGGAGACGCTTGCTTACCTTGACGGGGACGGCATACATCCGCTTGCAGTGGGAAAACTTCCCCATCCGCTCGATCAATACATAATGAGACACATACCTAATCAGGAGATGATAACCGAAGCGGGATTGACCGGCAACAAAGAGATGGCAGTATGCGCGCTTGCAAACGACCCGCTGATACCGAGCCCTGATATCGCGGCAAAAATAGCGGATGATTTTTTTGAGACATTCAGGGACTATCTTCCGCAGTTTAACGGCAAATGGAGTTTTTAACAACGGAAACAAATTAATACCCCCCTCACCCCTTCCCTCTCCCGCAAGAGGAGAGGATTAAAGGTGAGGGTAAACGGAGGGGAAAAAGATGAAAGTAGTTAAGGTTGGAATTTTAGGGCAGGGTAGAAGCGGCAGGGATATACACGGAATTTATTTAAATCAGGTGAAGGATAAATACAAGATAGTTGCCATATGCGACCTGTTAAAGGACAGAAGGGACAGGGCGGCAAAAGAGTACGGATGCGAGGTATACGCCGATTACAAAAAGATGTTTGCAAACAAGGACATTGATTTATTCGTGAACGCACTGCCCAGCCACCTGCACGTACCGGTGACAAAGCAGATACTTGATGTCGGATTTAACGTGCTCTGCGACAAGCCGCTGGCGAGAAAGGTAAAAGAAGTGGACACTCTTATTGCCGCGGCGAAGAAAAGCGGCAAGGTACTGTCTATCTTCCAGCAGTCACGGTATGCACCCTACTTCCGGCAGGTGAAAAAGGTGATCAAGTCCGGAGTGCTGGGAAGAATTGTGCAGATAAACATCGCTTTCAACGGGTTTTCAAGAAGATGGGACTGGCAAACACTTCAGGAGTTTTACGGAGGAAGCCTGCTCAACACCGGACCCCATCCGTTAGACCAGGGGCTCAACCTGCTGGATACGGAGAAGATGCCGAAGGTAACCTGCATCATGGACAGGGTAAACACTCTTGGCGACGCGGAAGACTACGTGAAATTGCTGCTTCGCGCGCCGGGAAGACCGCTGATTGACCTTGAAGTCTCATCCTGCTGCGCATATCCTCAATTCATATATGGAATACAGGCAAGCAAGGGGGGATTAAAAGGAACTTCCTCCCATATTGACTGGAAGTATTACAAGCCCTCCGAAGCGCCAAAAAGGAAACTTCAGAAAACGCCTATAGCAAACCCTGATGGAACTCCGGCCTACTGCGTGGATAACCTTAAATTCCATGAGGAGAGTTGGGATGTGCCGGAAGAGCACAAGGGGCTTTTCGGCAGTATGAGCCACTCTTTTTATGAGATGCTTTACAAAACGCTGGTTCACAGCAAGCCCCTGGAGATAACTCCTCAGCAGGTAAGACAGCAGATTGCAGTTATAGAGGAATGCCACAGGCAGAACAAGTTAAGCAGAAAATAACTTTTTCAGACAATTCACATCCCCCGCACCCATACCCTCTCCCCGAGGGCATGTCCGCCGCAGCCTTGGCGAAGGTGGAGAGAGGATTAAGATGAGGGGGATATTAGAAATTATGGAACTATACACCGGCATTGACATTGTTGATGTTGACAGGTTCCGCAGGGCTGTGGAAAGATATGGAGAGAGGTTTCTCGCAAGGATTTTCACGGAAAAAGAGCTCTCAACCATCCCTGCCGCAGAAAAAAACCTGTTTCTTTCCACATCTTTCTCCTTTAAGGAATCCGTATGGAAGGCAATGCCTGAAACCATGCAGAAAGATTTTTACTTCAGGGACATAGAGGTGCTCTGGAAACGAAAAAAACCCATTATTTCCCTGAAAGGAAAAACCGGCATCCCCGGCCTCACCCTCCGCTTTTTCTCCGTCGGCCGTTCCGTCGTAACCACTGCGATTTTCACCTTATAGCCACACGGCCAGTTTTCATTGACAATGAAAATTATTTATGTTATATTTTCATTAGCAATGACGGCATATTCTGCACAAGGAGGAGAAAAATGGAAAAAACCATACTGCGCGAGATAATCGCGGAACAGAAAGAAATCATATCCTCAATGGACACAGGTACGGGGAGAGACGCCGTTGAAGGAATCAAAAAGTATATAAACCTTCCTCATGCGGTAGTCATTTCAGGTATAAGAAGAACCGGCAAGTCAACCCTCCTGAAGCAGATAATGCGCAGATATTACAACGATGACGCTTACTATCTCAACTTTGAAGATGAACGGCTGTTGAAATTTGAAACACAGGACTTCAATTCCCTTTATGAAGTCTTTATGGAGCTTTTTGGAGAAAAAAAGGTCTTCTTCCTGGATGAAATCCAGAATGTGGAGAAATGGGAAACGTTCGTCAGAAGAATGCAGGATTCCGGCCACAAGTTTTTCATCACGGGGTCAAACGCTTCCTTGCTTAGCAGAGAGCTTGGCACCAAGTTGACTGGAAGGTGCGTAACAATATCCCTGTTTCCTTTTTCTTTCAGCGAATTTCTGCGTTTTAAGGGGCACAGTTTCACTCCAACAGCCCTTTTCTCAACGAAAAAGCGCAGCCTGGCAAAAAAACTTTTCAACGAGTACGTTGAATACGGAGGAATGCCGGAATTTCTTAAATACGGAGACGCGATTCTCCTGAAAAGAACCTATGAAGACATTCTTTACAGGGACATAGCAGTGAGACACGAGATAAAAGCGGTCAGGGAACTGAGGGAGCTTTCGCTCTATTTCATGAGCAATCCCGGGTGTACGTTTTCCTACAACAATCTGAAGAATATGCTTCAACTGGGCAGTGTAAATACTGTAAAGAGCTACGCGGAGTATCTGGAAAACAGTTTCCTTCTGCTCACTGCAAACGCTTTTTCTTTCTCCCTGAAAAAACAATTCATCACACAGAGAAAGTCTTACTGCATAGACAACGGAATTATGAACGCCGTATCTTTCCGGTTTTCAAAAAACAAGGGCAGGTTCTTAGAAAATATGATTTTTGTGGAACTCCGGCGAAAACATGATGAAGTCTATTACTATAAAACATCTAAAGGGCGTGAAGTGGATTTCCTCGTCAGACAGGATAAGAAAAATATATATCTTATACAGGCAACCGTGTCTCTTGCCGACGAGACGGTGAGAGACAGAGAAATATCTGCGCTTACCGAAGCCATGGAAGAGCTCAACGTAAAAAAAGCGCTCATTTTGACTTCCGACGATGAAGATACCATCCGAATAAAAGGCAAGACGATAGCTGTAAAGCCCGTCTATAAATGGCTGATTGAGTCCAACCGGAAAGCATAATCTGCCTGTCAACCTGTTCGCAACCGGAATGCTTTATTTGTTTCCGTTTTTTCATCAAGACCTTAAGGCAAAAAATTTGACAAAATATATTTTTGTGTTCTAATATTATTAGTAATAATACAACGAGCGGCGGGGACCGCCGAAAAGGGCGATGCATAAATGCCTAATATGAATTGAACGGGATAAAGGAGAGGCTCGATGCCTGAAGCTGATAAGATATATACTGCCGGAGGAACAATCCCGGGCGGAATTTCACCGGATACGTATCTGGCGCTCTACCGGAAGATGGTTGAGATAAGGCAATTTGAGGATACGGTATATTTCATGTTTCTGGAAGGACGCATGCCAGGCACGGTACATCTCTACCAGGGACAGGAAGCTGTAGCGGCGGGGATTTGCGCACACCTGCAAAAAGAAGACATGATTTGTTCAACTCACCGGGCTGACGGCCATGCCATAGCTAAAGGGCTGTCGCTGCGCTCCTGTATGGCAGAATTGTTCGGGCGTACTACCGGGTGCTGCCGCGGAAAGGGCGGCGCCATGCATCTCGGAGATATTTCCGCCGGCATGCTTCCGGCGATTGCCATCGTGGGCGGCGGAATTCCCATTGCTACCGGTTGCGCTCTGGCGTTTAAACAACAGAAGAGAAACAACGTAGCGGTTTCTTTTTTTGGCGACGGCGCCGTAAATGAAGGGGTGTTTCACGAGTCAGTGAATATCGGGGCCGTCTGGAACCTGCCGGTGATTTATGTCTGCGAGAACAATTTATACGGCGCCTCAACCCACATAACCAAGGTCATGAAAATTACTGATATTGCAGAACGCGTTAAGTCCTACGGGATTCCGGGCATAAGCGTGGACGGGAACGACGTAATCGCTGTCTATCAGGCTGCGGGAGACGCATTCGTCCGGGCGCGCAATGGGAATGGGCCCACTCTTCTGGAATGCAGGACATACCGAAGGGGCGGGCATTCACGCGGCGATTCTAATATGTATCGGGATAAGCAGGAGGAAAAAGCCTGGTTAACCCGCGATCCTATAATCCTTCTGCAGAACTTTTTGAAAGAAAAAGGAATTGCGGCGGATGATAATTTTGTGCGCATTGACGGGGAAGTGAAACAAGCTATCAAGGACGCAGTGTCGTTCGCGGAACAGAGTCCATTCCCGGAGCCGGATGATGCGTTGAGGGATGTGTGGACATGAAAGAACGTAGAGAAGGAAATTATGGCACGGATGACGTACGTTGAAGCTATCAGGGAAACAATCCGGGAAGAGATGCGGAAGGATGAACGCATCTTCTGTATTGGCGAGGATATTGGCGTTCCCGGGGGCTTCGGCGGCGCATTCACCGCCACGCTCACTCTCTCGGAGGAATTCGGTCACGACCGAATCCTTGACACGCCGATTTCGGAAGCTGGATTGGTCGGTGTCGCAATTGGCGCCGCAGTCATGGGTCAGCGTCCAATAGCGGATGTTCAATATGCTGATTTCCTGTTTTGCGCCATGGATCAGATAATCAACGAAGCGGCAAAACTGCGGTATATGTCCGGCGGTACCGTCAAGGTGCCGCTGGTTCTCCGCGCTCCGGTGGGCGCCACGTCAAGAGGAGCGCAACATGCCCAATCGGTTGAATCGTATTTTTTCCATTGTCCGGGATGGAAAATCGCATGCCCTTCCAATGCTTATGATGCCCGAGGGTTATTGCGAACGGCTCTGCGGGATGATAATCCTGTGCTTATCTTTGAACACAAACGTCTATATGGAGCGAAAGGCATCCGCAAAGTGGAAGGTGCGCTTGACGCTTCATCGGAAATTCCTGACAGGGATTATCTTATTCCGTTCGGCAGTGCAAATGTTCTGCGCTCCGGCGGCGACGTAACCGTCCTTGCGAATCTGCGGATGGTATACGAAACGCTGGCCGCAGCCGCCGAGTTAGCCGGACATGGAATTGAAGCGGAAGTGATTGACCCCCGCACATTGGTTCCCTTTGATTATAAAACTCTTTTCGCTTCAGTGAAGAAAACCGGCCGTCTTATCATAGTT
>CAYOWY010000024.1:0-8395 GCA_964407805.1 uncultured bacterium
ATATCTCCTTCTATCTTAAAATTATAGTTGAGCGGCTTTTCAGGCAGGAAGTTGTACTGCGCCTGCCCGAAGCAGATGCCGGATGTTAAGAAGATAAAACTGAAAAGCAAAGTTCTTTGTATTTTCATTTTAAAACCTCCGTGATTAACCCCTCACCCTCCCCTCTCCCCTCCGCCACTAATACTTAGGCGGACTATCGCAAGGGGCGAGGAAGAGTAAGAAAATTTTATTTGTTTTCCGCCGTAAATTCTTTTAATTTTTTTACCGTTATCTCAAGGTTCTTCATACTCGTGGCATACGAAATTCTCGTAAATTTTCCGGCACCGAAATCATCTCCCGGCACAGCGGCAAGAAACTTCTCCTCAAGCAGGCGTTTGCACAATGCCATGGAATCCATCTCCCTGTAATTGAAGAACAGATAGAAAGCCCCCATCGGCACGGGATAAATTAGCTCTGCGGGAAGATTTTCAATAAGATAGTTTCTCCTCTTCTGAAACTCTTCCACCATACCCGAGTATAATTTTCCACCCTCCTTTATGGCGAAGAAAGCCGCCTTCTGGGATATGGAACATGGAGCGGACGTGGTCTGCCCCTGAACTTTGCCTACGGCATCGGCAATCTCCTTCTCTGCCGCAATGTATCCGATTCTCCAGCCGGTCATCGCAAAAGTTTTGGAGACCGCATTGACAACAACCGTAAGTTTTTTCATTTCGGAGGAGTGAGATGCAATGCTTGTATGTACCATGCCCTCATAAATAATCTTTTCATACACTTCGTCCGAAATACACAGAATATTATTTTTGAGCAGTATTTCCGCAAGCGCATATAACTCTTCTCTGCCGTATACGACGCCCGTTGGATTAGAGGGACTGTTGAGCACGATAGCTTTTGTCTTTTTACTTATCAGTGTCTTCAGATGGACCATGTCCATCTTGAAGTCTTTGTCCCACCTGCAGAAAACAGGAATTCCGCCGGCAAGACTCACCATCTCGGGATAGCTGACCCAGTACGGCGCCGGGATTATCACCTCGTCGCCCGGTTCTATGATTGCGAGGAACACGTTATACAGCGAGTGCTTTGCGCCGTTTGAGACCACTACCTGTTCGGGAGAATACGAAAGCCCGTTCTCCCTTTCGAGCTTTTCGCTTATCGCCTTTTTCAACTCGGGTGTCCCGTTGGCTTCCGTATATTTCGTAAATCCGTCCCGTATCGCCTGTATCGCAGACTCCTTTACGGGGCCGGGCGTATCAAAATCCGGCTCGCCCACGGAAAGATTTATTACGTCCATGCCGGAGGCCTTCAGCTCCTTCGCCTTTTTGTTTATCTCAAGAGTCGCCGACGGTTTAATCCTCTTTACTTTGTCCGCTATCATAATGGTTTTCCTTTGAATGTTAGAGATTGCCACGCCAGAATATCCCGTAGAACGGGACAATCGGCTCGCAATGACAAAAATAATTGAGAATTTTGCCGTTTATTTTAACATATGTTATGATAGTGGACAAATTAGCACAACGTAAAGAAGGAGGATTCAGTGAACCGGAACGTCAGAGAAATGGAAAGCAGGTTGAGCAAAGAGGATATGGAGAAACTGTCAAAGATAAAGAATGCCGGAGTGCATGAATTTATCGCGGAAGCGGTGAAGATATGCAATCCCTCTGAAGTCTTCATATGCAGCGATACTCCCGATGAAGTTGCGCGCATAAAAAACATGTCAATCGTTGCGGGAGAAGAATCCGCCGCTCTCGCCATACCCGGACACACTTTCCATTTTGACGGCCTCTACGACCAGGGCAGGGACAGGGAAGTCACAAAACTCCTCGTACCCGATGGAGATTCTTTGAGCCCCACCCTTAACCAGATTGAAAAGAAAAAGGGAATTGATGAAATCCACTCCCTGCTTAAAGACTCAATGAAAGGCAGGACGATGATTGTCAGGTTTCTCACCCTCGGACCGGCAAACTCCGTGTTTACAATTCCGTGCATGGAATGTACCGATTCATGGTACGTCACCCATTCGGTAGACCTTCTTTACCGGAAAGGCTATGAAACATTCCTCAAAATCTCCGGCAATACCGCCATATTCAAAACGCTTCACTCGTCAGGCAGGCTTGATTCAAACATGGCGAGCGCCGACTATGACAAAAAGAGGATATATATAGATTACACGGAAAATAACGTGTACAGCGTCAACACGCAGTATGCCGGAAACTCCATAGGATTCAAAAAACTTGCCCTGCGCCTAGCGATAAGAGAGTCCTGTAAAAACAAGTGGCTTGCAGAACACTTCATGATAATCGGACTTGAAGGATCGGGAGGAAGGAAAACATATTTTGCGGGAGCGTTTCCCAGCGCGTGCGGCAAGACGTCAACTGCCATGCTTCAGGGAGAAACCATCCTTTCAGACGACCTTGCCTATGTGAGAAACGTTGACCGAAAATGTCGGGCCGTGAACGTTGAATCCGGCATCTTCGGAATAATCCAGGACGTCGGTTCAAAAGACGACCCGCTTATACATGAAACACTTACAACCCCGGGTGAAATCATCTTTTCCAACATTCTGGTAAAAAATGCCAGGCCATGGTGGCTCGGGATGGAAGAGCCTCTTCCTAAAGAAGGCAAAAATTATTCCGGAGACTGGTACGAAGGGAAAAAAGACTCAAACGGAGAGAAGATTCTTCCGGCACATAAGAATGCACGGTATACCGTTTCGCTTAAGGCGCTTGCAAACTGCGACGGGGAGCTGGACAATCCTGCAGGCGTGAAACTTGACGGGATAATGTACGGAGGCCGCGATTACAAGGCATATGTTCCCGTACAGCAGTCCTTTTCATGGGAACACGGAATAATAGCGTACGGCGCTGCGCTTGAAACAGAAACGACTTTCGCAACCGTAGGAGCCGAGGGAAAATACGAAATCAACGTCATGAGCATACAAGACTTCATCTCCATACCGCTCGGGGATTACATGAGAAATTACATTGAATTCGAAAGAAACCTTGAGGAACGTCCTTCAGTATTCGGAATCAACTATTTTCTGAAAGACCTCAAAACAGGTGATTTCCTGAATGACCGCAAGGACAAGCACGTATGGGTGCGCTGGATGGAGTTAAGGGTTCACAAAGAAGCAAAAGTGAGAGAGACTCCTACGGGGCTGATTCCGGTGTACGGAGAGATTGCACGGCTCTTCAAGCAGATAAGGAACAAGGAATATACCGAGCAGGATTATATAACCCAGTTTACAATCAGGGTCCCGGAAAATCTACTGAAGATTAAACGGGTGCGGGACTTCTGGAAAAATAAAGTTGATGATGCGCCCAAGGAAATTTTTGACGTGCTTGACAAGCAGGAAGAACGCCTTATTGAGGCGCAAAAGAAGCACGGCGATTATATATCTCCAAAGATATTTGAAATTCATCCCTGATAATGTCTAAAAAAATAATAGCGGTTTCCGGAAGCAATTCCGGGGACAGGAACCTGAACGAGGAAATCCTGCAAATCGCAGAAGAAACAGGTTTTCTCATAACGAAAAGAGGCGGCATCCTTGTCTGCGGCGGCCTTGGAGGCGTTATGGAGGCTTCGGCAAAAGGCGCAAAGAAAGGGGGCGGCATAACCGTCGGACTCCTTCCGTGGAAGAAAGAATCCGCAAACCCCTATATTGACATACCCATAGCAACCGGCCTGGGATTTTTCAGAAACAATATTATCATCAACTGCGCCGACTGCGTCATAAGCATCTGCGGCAGATGGGGAACGCTTAACGAGATTGCAATGGCAATGGGGCTGGGCAAGAAAACCGTGGTTATTGCCGCCAGCATGGGCGTTTCCGAACTTCTTTCCCAAAAAGATGTTTTAAAAACCTTCAAAAAAAAGCCGCTGGTCGCATATTCCGCCGAAGAAGCCGTCTCCCTCGCCTTCTCCCACTGAAAGAACTTGCAATCAACAGGAGTGGTACACTTTGTACCTCCCCTTCATAAATCCCGGAGCAACAAAGGGGGATGGCAATTTGCCCCCATCCTTTTTTTCTTCTCTCAAAATTCAGGATAAGGGAAAGGCGGCACGGAACAGGAAAATAAGGGTGGAGACGATGGCAGAGGCGAGGAGTACTCCGCAGACAACGCCGATGAGATAATACCGGAATTTAAGTTTGAGGAGGACCGAAGCCATCGTCCCCGTCCATGCACCGGTCATTGGAAGCGGGATGCCGACAAAGATGATAAGGCCAATCATCTCATACATCTGGATAACCTTTGATTTCTTCAGGGTGTGCGCCACAAGCCAGTCCGAAAATTTTCTGCCTGCTCTGAACCTGCTTAAAAAAAGAAGGATTTTATTCAGCAGGAAATACAGCGGAATGACCGGTAAGAGATTCCCGATAACGGATATAATGAGCACCTTCAGGAAAGGGATGCCGCTGTGAACGCCGTAAGGCATAGCTCCCCTAAGTTCGGAAACGGGAAGCATGGCAAGTATGAAGGTTGCGGCTTCCTTCGGTATTGAACTTAGCGATGAAGTTATGTGTTCAAGCATTTTTCCTCTCTGGATTCCTGCTTACCACATGCAGGAATGACATAAAACGTCGGATTGCCGCGCCCCCACGAATCGGGGCTCGCAATGACAATCAGTCGAAAACTACAGTCGTTACTCTTTCCAGCCTTCGGCGCCCAGAAGTTTTACAAACTGACAGCCGCCGAGATTCTTTTTCAGCATTTTCCCGCCGGATTTTTTTACAAGCATAAGGTCCTGGGAAAACATATCCCCGACCGGCATCACCATAATCCCGCCTTCTTTAAGCTGTGAAAAAAGGGCAGCGGGAATCTCGGGACCGCCGGCGGTAACAATAATTCTCTCGTAAGGCGAAAACTCCGCCCATCCGAGCGTGCCGTCCCCGACCTTTATCCTTACGCTGTACCCGAGTTCTTTCAGGACCTTCTCCGCTCTTTCCGCGAGTGCGGGCTTTCTCTCCACGGAATACAGCTCCGCGCCAATCTCCGCGAGTACAGCCGACTGATACCCGCTTCCCGTGCCTATCTCAAGGGTTTTAACGCCGTACACGGGATTAAGCGCTTCGGTCATCAGCGCAACCATATACGGCTGGCTTACGGTCTGTCCTTCGCCTATTGAAAGAGGCCCGTCCTCATAGGAAAAGGGCTTCATGTTTTCCGGGACAAACTTTTCTCTCGGCACCTTGAAGAATGCATCAATTACTTTTTTATTGGCTATGCCCCGACTTATAATCTGGGTTTCAACCATTCTTTTCCGCATCTCTTCAAAATTAATTTTTTCCTGCATTCCGTTATCCTCGCAAAAAGCGGGAAAATGATTATCAGCAGCATCAAGAAGAAACGCATTGTATCCGTATACGGATTAATCTTGCTTTTCTCGCTCGCATACACCGTTGAGATTTTCACCGAAGATATCCTGTACCCGCGCCATCCGCATTTTATCAGCAGTTCCGATTCCGTCTCAAAGTGCGACGTGCAAAGACGGATTTTCTCAATGACTTCCCTTTTTATCAGCCGGAATCCGTTCTGCGTATCGGGTATCCACTGAAACGAAAGCATTGATATTGCCAGAGACATGCTTATATTCGTAAGCCGGCGTATAAACGGCATTTCCGTCCCTTTTATCTTCCTTTTTCCCACCCACATGCAGACACTCTTATTTCTCCGGTAAGCTCTCTCAAAATTTGCCGCGTCTTCCACCGTATGCTGTCCGTCCCCATCCATAGTAATAACCGCGTCTACATCCTGTTTCGCAAGATAGGCAAAGCCGGTCTTCAGCGCCTCTCCCTTGCCCCTGCATACGGGATGCGTCAGAACAACCGCTCCGCTGTCTCCCGCGCACAACGCGGTCTTATCCGAGGAACCGTCATTGACCACTACAACAGTCTTATACTTCCCCTTAAGTTCCGCCACCAGCCCTCCGATGGCTTTCTCCTCATTGTGCGCCGGAATTAATACCGCTATATCCCTAATCATTCGTAAACGCCCCTTTTAAAAATTTGTTCTTTATCTCCTCCGGAGAGAGTTTTTTAACTACCTCCTGCGCTTCATTTCTCGCTATAGTAAGCAGTTCCATATCCCTTACGATATTTCCTATCTTCAACGGGGGTATGCCGTGCTGTCTGACGCCCAGAAGATCGCCCTGCCCTCTTATCTCAAGGTCAATCTCGGCTATCTCAAAGCCGCTTTCGGCGGAGACAAAACTCTCCAGCCTGTTCATGGCATCGCCGTCGTCATATGACTCCGGTAAGAGTATGCAGTATCCCACATCGCCCGACCTGCCTACCCTTCCCCGAAGCTGGTGAAGCTGGGCCAGCCCGAAGCGCTCGGCCTGTTCAATGATAATGTAGGAGGCATCAGGTACGTCTATCCCCGATTCTATCACCGACGTGGCAACGAGAACGCCCGTCTCTTTATTCATGAACTTTCTCATCGCCTCTTCCTTTTCCGCGTGTGACAGGCGGCCGTGAATCAGCCCGCACCGGATATCGGGAAGTTCGCGCTTAATTTTATCATATTCATCAACGGCGGACTTAATGTTTTCATTTCCCTCTATCGCGGGGGTGACGACATAACCCTGCCTGCCCTGTGAATTCTGGTATTCAAGAAAACGGTATATTTTCTCCTTTTCCTCGTTCTGAAATATATAAGTCGCCACTCTTCGCTCTCCCTTGGGAAGCTCTCCGATGGCGGAAATATCCAGCGCTCCGTAAAAAGTCAAAGCGATACTTCTGGGTATGGGGGTGGCGCTCATAGCGAGATAATGTACGTCTTTTCCCTTTTCCTTGAGCATTTCCCTCTGCTTTACTCCGAACTTATGCTGTTCGTCTACCACGGCCAATCCGAGATTTTTGAATTCAAGGCTTTCCGTAAGAAGAGCGTGCGTGCCTATGAGCACTTTCATATCGCCGTTCTTTATGCCCTCCCGTATCCTGCTCTTTTCATTCTCCGGAAATTGCCCCAGCATCAGTGAAACCGGTATCTCCTGCTTAAGGAAAAACTCCTGCCAGTTAAGGTAATGCTGTTCCGCAAGTATCTCCGTGGGCGCAAGGAGCGCCGTCTGGACGCCCATGCGTGAAAAAAGCCACAGAGCAAAAACCGCCACGACTGTCTTGCCCGAACCCACCTCGCCGTGTATCATCCGGCTGACAACCATGCCTTTTCTTATATCACCGACAATTTCCAGCATGACTTTTTTCTGGTGTCCGGTAAGCTTAAACGGCAGAAGGGATTCAAATACGGATAACAATCCTTCGTTTATCCCTGTATCGCGAACTTCTGATTTTTTCTGTTCCTTTTCTTTCTTTAGAAGAAGCCCCAGCTGAAGCATGAAAAACTCCCTGAAAATAAGGTAATTTCTCGCCTTCTCAAGATTCATGTCCGACAGGGGGAAATGAATGTTACGGAGTGCAAATTTTACATTCGGAAGTTTCAAGTCCTGCCTGTTTCTCAAGGGCAAAATCTCTTCCGGATACTCTTCAAGCCGGTCCATAACCAGTTTTATCAGCCTTCTTATATATTTATGCGTGAGGCCTCCGGAAAGGGGGTACACGGGCAGAAGCCAGTCTCTCCTCCCGTCTCTGTATTCCTCATAAAGCGGGTTCACCATCTGGATTCTTCCTTTGTATTCGTCCACCCTGCCGCTGATAAAAAATTCACCGTCAACGGCAAAAGTATCCTTCAGGTACGGCTGATTGAAAAATACGATGAACAGCACTCCGGTTCTGTCCGACAGGGCAACATTGAGGTATGAAGTTCTCCCCCGAAGCGCTTTTTCCTCCCTGGCGGCGACCTTCACTCTGACCGACGCCGTTTCGCCCGGTACAAGCATGGATATTTTCTTGAAGTTCCTCAAGTCAAGATATCTGCGCGGATAAAAAAAGAGAAGATCGGCAACACTGTTGAGTTCGAGCCTGGCGAGGGATTTAATGCGCTTATCTCCGACCGAAGGGATTTCCGAAAGCGGGGTATCAAGCGTTATTTTCATTTGTCAAAACGGCAGGTTCTGCTCCTCTTCAGTGAAAAATCCGTAGAACTTGAGCACTCTCAAAACCTCATTTACCGAAGAGAGATAAACATGCCTTGATTCAATCTTCTCAATCAGGCCGGATATAACCGAAGAAAAGGTTATGAGGCGGTCTATACCGCGCTCCTTCATTATCCTTATGCTCTCCTCCTTTAGCGCTTCAGAAGCAGGGAGCGAAGGGATAACGAGAATTTTTTGAAAATCCTCGCCTTTAAAATATTTTCTGCTCTCTTCTAAGCACGGTTTTTTCAAAAAATCAAATATCTCCGGGAACTTGGAGAGCACTCCGGGTGTGAATTTCATCGTATGCCATGAAATCGGCTTTACTACGGCGTTACCGACATTACTGCTTATTTCCGTTCCCGGA
>CAYOWY010000025.1:0-8303 GCA_964407805.1 uncultured bacterium
GAGGAATATTATGCAATTCATCACAATACGCGATTTGCGGGAAAAATCGGCTAAAATCCAGCAGGACCTGCCGAGAGAAAAAGAGATGATACTGACGTCAAACGGAAAACCCATTGCCATTATTACCGCCACCACGCCGGAGAAAGTTGAAAAGTCTCTTTCCATAATCCGGCGCCTGCGCGCAACGGAAGCAGTAAACTCCATGCAGAGGCGTTCTCTGGAAGAAGGCACAAACCGTCTGACGCCGAAAGAAATAAACAAGGAAATCGCCTCCGTAAGAAAGGAACAAAAGGCCAAATGAAAGCCGTTCTGGACACAAACGTCGTAGTTTCCGGACTTCTTTCCCCCTTCGGAGCGGCTGGCGAGATTATGAGGCTTGCGGCTTCCGGCGACATTGAGCTCTGTTATGACGCAAGAATCCTTTCTGAATATAGGGATGTCCTTCTACGCAGGAAATTTGCTTTTCTCCAGGAAGAAGTGGAAAACCTGCTTGACCAGATAATTCACATAGGACACTTAACCACAGGGAAACCGCTCGCCGAAAGACTGCCCGACCGGGATGATGAGCCTTTTCTGGAAGTGGCGATAGGAAGCGGAGCAAAATATCTTGTAACGGGGAACCTTAAGCATTATCCTTCAGACAGAAGGAAGGGAGTCAAAATACTGTCTCCATCCTCATTTCTGGAGGTCTGCCGCAAGAATCTATAAAACTATCCGCTTATCCGAATTTGCCGTCAAGCGTATAGTAATAACAGTTTGAGTTCACCAGAGAGCGAGACGCCCAGGAGGCCGACGACGTCTCTGTGGGAGGCATCTCCTGATGCCGATTATTTCGAGGTCGGGAGACCTCTCCCACAAGGAAGACGGCCGACGCAGGCAATCCGCCACTAAAACTTGGGCGGACTAACGCAAAGCTCTATGTTTGAAATCAAATCGGTATTGCGCATACATATGTTGCGGATTTTAGCGCACGATGGTATTCTATTTTCACATTCTTTGTCTTAAGGCATAATTTCCTTTTTACTGCGAGAGGATAAAAGATGGCTAAAAAAACTATTTTATTCGGACTGTTTCTAATTTTCCTGTGTGCGGGCGCCGCTTCGGCGGAAAGCACGGGATACACGCTTAACATAGACGGAGCGATAGGGCCCGTAACTTACTACCAGGTGAAAAACGTGCTGAATCTTGCCGAAAAAAACAAGGCTGATTTCGTACTGCTCATCGTGGACACCCCGGGCGGACTGCTCTCTTCAACGAGAAAAATAGTTCAGGAGATACTCGCTTCCGACATTCCTGTTATAGGCTTCGTATATCCGAAAGGCTCCCAGTGCGCCTCTGCCGGCGTTTTTGTGCTTCTGTCCTGCCACCTAGCCGCCATGGCCCCGGCAACAAATATAGGGGCGGCGCATCCCGTAACCCTTACAGGCCAGCAGGATGATACTATGAAAGAAAAGGTGGTGAACGATACGGTAAGTTTCATAAAAACCATAGCTGCCCACAGGGGAAGAAATGCGGAATGGGCGGAAAGGGCTGTGCGCGAGAGCATCTCCTCAACCGAAAGCGAGGCGCTCTCTCAAAAAGTGATAGACCTGACAGCCGGCAGTACGGAAGAACTCCTCAATATGCTGGACGGCAAAACAATACAAACAAGGGAAGGCGCTCAAAAAACGCTGTCCGCCAAAAACGCACGCCTGCTTACGCCGGGTGAAAGCGTTAAGGAAAGAATACTTAAAATAATTGCGGACCCGAGCATAGCTTACATACTGCTTATGTTAGGCACTCTCGGGATAATGGTGGAGATTTATCATCCGGGCTTTGGAATCCCGGGCATCGTTGGCACAGTATCGCTTATCCTTGCGTTTTTCGCCCTTCATACCCTGTCCATAAACATCACCGGCGTCCTGCTGATTGCCGTAAGTCTGGTGTTTTTCGCCATAGAAGCGGTAACGCCCTCTTTCGGATTATTCATTATCTCCGGTATAATAACGCTTATGCTGGGCTCATTTTTCCTTTTCCGCCCGATGTCAGATATGAAAATACCCGCAGGGCTGATATTCGGTTCCACACTTACCGTGGGAATTATCCTGTCCGTTGCCATTTGGTTCACCGTAAAAACTAAAAAACGCAAGGTCTCAACGGGAAAAGAAGGGCTTATCGGCGAAAAAGGAAGAACCCTCAAGGCGCTTGCACCCGAGGGTATAATTTTCGTACAGGGAGAATACTGGAAGGCGCGGAGCGAATCGGTACACATTCCGGCGGGAACTGCGGTTGTGGTTAAGAAAACAGAAGGATTGACTCTGATAGTTGAACCGGCTGACAATCAAGGGGAGAAACAAAATGCCTGATAATCTCAAGAGCGATTCCGACGTGTGGCGCATATTCAGAATAATGGCTGAATTCATTGAAGGCTTTGAAACTCTCGAGAAGACGAAAAACGCTGTAACCATCTGGGGTTCGGCGAGAACGGGCGAAGATGAGGATATGTACAAAAAAGCGGTCGCCACGGGCAAGCTTCTCGCGGAAAAAGGATACTCGGTAATAACGGGCGGAGGCCCCGGAATCATGGAGGCGGCGAACAGGGGAGCGATGCTTGCAAACGGCGATTCAATAGGCGTGAACATAGAACTGCCTCATGAACAGAAACCCAACCCCTATATTAAGACGCTCATTTCATGCAAGTATTTTTTCACGAGAAAAGTCATGTTCGTGAAGTATGCAAAAGGGTTCATCATTTTTCCCGGCGGCTTCGGCACGCTTGACGAATTTGCGGAGACAATGACGCTGATACAAACGGAAAGGATACATAAATTTCCCGTCGTTCTTGTCGGAAGCGAATACTGGAAAGGTCTGACCGGTTGGATAGAGAAACACGTTCTCGGAAACGGATACATAGAAAAGAAAGACCTTAATATCTTCTGCATCGTTGACGAGCCGGAAGATGCGGTGGCGTGCATAGAAAGGTTTTACGATAAGTAACCGGCCGCAGAACCGGTTTTATCCGAAACGTGCGGTGAATTCAGAAAGGTATTTTTCGGCGGTTTCCTTCGTTTTCCCTTCCGCATAAATCCTCAAAACAGGTTCGGTGCCTGAAGGCCTTATGTGTATCCAGCCGTCCCGTCTTATTATTTTCATGCCGTCTTCGAGATTCAGTTCGTCTCTGGAAGCATACTCCTTCTTTAATTCTTCAATTACCCCGCAGGCATCCAGCCCCTCTATCTTAACCTTTTTCTTAAGCATGAAGTACTTCGGAAGCTCTGCGGTAATTTCGGAGATTTTTTTCCGGCGTTTTGCGGCGTACTCAAGTATCAGCGCCATCCCCGCGAAACTGTCCCTGCCGTAATGTATGTCCGGGCACACAACCCCGCCGTTGCCCTCCCCTCCTATCAGGGAGCCGGTCTTTTTCATTTTTTCAACGACATTAATCTCCCCTATCTTCGTCCTGTAGACGTCTACTCCGAAACTTTTTGCCGTTTCCTCCACAAGGGACGTCGTTGAAAGATTGACGACAACCGGGGTTTTTTTCTTCTCAAGAAAGCTCCTTATGCACAGAACGACCGTCATCTCCTCGCCCGGTATCTCACCATTCTCGCATACAAGTGCAAGGCGGTCCCCGTCAGGGTCCTGTGCAAAGCCGATATCCGCCTTTTCCGAAACAACACGCTCCGACAGCCCGCCGAGATTTTCGGCGAGAGGCTCCGGATTATGCGAAAAAACTCCGGGAGGCTCTTTATTTATAATCACCGCCTCGCATCCCATGCCGGCGAGAAAACGTTCGGTCAACAAAGCCCCGACGCCCTGGCATACGTCTACTGCAACCCTGAATTTTCCGCTCCTGATTTTTTCAACGTCCACCGCATTATATATTGCGTCGAAATACCTTTCCGTATAGACTGCAGAGGAAAGAAAACCCGGGTTCTCCGCCACGGAGAAAATCTTTTTCCCATAAATATCCAGGAGTTTCCCGCCTTCGCGTGAATTAAGGTATACGCCTTCTCCCGAAAAAAACTTTATCCCGTTATATTCCCCGGGATTATGGCTCGCCGTGATTACAACACCGGGAGATTTTTCTATCTTTTCCAGTACGTATGCAAGCTCCGGGGTAGCCGCAATTCCGAGGTCGACCACATCCTTGCCGGTGCAGAGAAGCCCCGTTGTCACCGCTTGCTTCAGCGACTCGCCGCTCGCTCTCGTATCGCGGCATATGAAAACTTTCTTTCCTCCGATATAGCTTCCGAATGACAGTCCGAACAAATTCGCAACTTCGGAAGTTAAAAAATCGGGATATACGCCCCTTATACCCGAAACGCTTATCTGCAGTCCGTTTTTCACTTATCCAGAACTCCCTTGCTCCGAACTCTTAAATAAGTATCCCTCGCAGTGAGGAGTCCTTGATTTTTCCTCATACTGAGGGGTTTTGATTTTAATTGTAATATCCTCTATTTTCCTCTTATCGGGATAAGGCAGTTGGCTATGCCCTTTTCTTCTATATCCTCAAGGGTGAAACTGTCCTTTATCCCGTAATCTCCGATCTTTGTTCTTTTCAACGCAACCTGCGTACCGCCGCATCCCAGCTTTTTTCCTATATCCCTGCAAAGGGCCCTTATGTAAGTTCCCTTTGAACAAACCACACGGAAATCAACGTAAGGGAGGTTCATGCCGGTTACTTTTATTTCCCTGACGAGCACAGTCCTGGGCGGCGGAGACACCGCAACACCCTGCCTGTGCAGTTTATAAAGCGGACTGCCTTTCTGCTTGATTGCGGAGACAACCGGAGGCACCTGTTCAATCTCGCCTTTAAAAAGAGATACAGCCTCAAGAACTTCATCGGCAGTCACGGCCGCTTCCTTTTCCTCAATAACCTGTCCGTCTATGTCGTCAGTGTCCGTGCTTACCCCGAGCAGAAGCCGCGCCTCATACTCCTTTTCCATCTTCATGAACAGGGAGCTTGCCCTTGTCGCATTTCCAATGCAGACAATAAGCACCCCGCTTGCAAGCGGGTCAAGCGTTCCGGCATGCCCTATCTTATCTTTCAGCCTGAAGGTCCTTTTGAAAAACCTTATCACATCATACGAAGTAATCCCCTTCGGCTTGTTCACAATAACTATTCCGTTCATTTTTTGTATATCTCTTCAAGTATTTTTTCCGCCGCCTGTTCGGCGGTAACACCGCGGAAATGACAGCCTGCCGCCTTCTTGTGCCCTCCGCCGCCGAACTTCGCGGCTATTTTTTCAACATCCAGCCTGCCTTTGCTTCTCAAACTCACCTTGACGATATCGGATTCCTTAATCAGAAAAACGACATTCGCCTCCTTGATGCGTACAAGCATATCTATAAAACCCTCGGTATCTTCCTCCTTCGTCCTCGTGCGCCGGTACATCTCTTTATTGACCTTCATCCAGCAGACCTTTTTCTTCCTGTCAAACCGGAGATTCATCAGGCACAGGGCAAGAAGCTTTATGGATCTCAACGGCCTTTCCATGTAAACCTTTCTGGCAATTTTCTCCGGTTCGGCGCCCGCATCTATAAGGTTCTTTGCAATATCCATTGTATACGGACCCATGTTGTGCACAAAATTACCGGTATCCGTAAGAACGGCGGTGTAGAGGCAGACGGCCTCTTTCTTTGTGAGCATTTTCCCGGCCGAAGATATTATGAAATACACCATCTCTCCGGTGGCTGAAAATCTGTGGTTAATCCAGTTGACGGCGGCGAATCCGGGGTTTGAAAAATGGTGGTCTATGTTTACAATAACCGGCGCTTTTTTAACCAGCTCAAAAACTTTTCCCGTCCTGTCCGCGGAGCCGCAGTCAATTACTATGCTCACATCCGGTTTAATTAGGGGACAGGGAATCCCTGCATGTGCCCTTCCGGAGTAAGGTAAAAATTTGTATATGGCGGGGATGCTGTCCTGATTTACAATCACCGCCTCTTTCCCCATCCTCTTCAGCATCCCGTACAGCGCCAGCTCACTGCCGATTGCATCCCCGTCAATGTTGTAATGCGTCGTGAGAAGGAAGCTTTTACCCTTCTTTATTACCTCTTCTATCTCCCTTACCTTCTCTTCATCCCCGGGATTCAACCGTATTTTCATGTAATCGTTTCCTTATAATTTCCTTGAGCTCCGGAAGCCCCTCCCCCGTGCGGGCCGAGATCATTATCCCGTCGGGATTGGCACCGGCAAGCATATTTCTGTCTCCGGGGTCCAGAAGGTCCGTTTTGTTGTAAACGTCAAGACGGGGCTTATCTTCCGAAGCAAGGATTCTCAACACTTCGGATATCGTGCTGCGCTGTTTTTCAAGAATCCCTGCCGAACCGTCGTAAACGCACAGTATAAGGTCGCTGAACCTGACTTCCTCCAGCGTTGACTTGAACGCCTCTATCATGTGGTGGGGAATATTATGGAGAAGCCCGACGGTATCGTTCATGAGGCATATCGTATTATTTCCAAGGTAGACGGCCCGCGTTGCGGGGTCAAGGGTGGAAAACAGTTTGTTTGCAACATACAGATCGGCGGAACTCATTTTATTGATAAGACTGCTTTTACCCACATTTGTATAGCCTATAACGGCAACGGACGGAAAATTCTTCCTCTTTCGCGACCCGCGTATAACTTCCCTGTGCCGCTCTATATCCTCCATCTCCTTCTTTAACCGGTGAATCTTTTCCTTTATCCTTCTCCTGTAAACTTCCAGCTTCATTTCACCGGGGCCTCTGGTACCGAGCCCTCCGCCTATGCGGGAAAGAGATATGCCGTATCCCGTCAGCCTAGGCAGGAGATAATTCAGCTGGGCAAGCTCAACCTGTATCTTGCCCTCTTTGGATTTTGCATGCTCGCCGAATATATGCAGGATGAGTTCTGTCCGGTCCATGACTCTCGCCTTAAGAGCGTCTTCCACATTTCTCTGCTGGACAGGATTGAGTTCATTGCCGAAAATTACAAAGTCGGGTTTTGCTCCGTCGGAATACTCCTTTATTTCCTGCAGTCTTCCTTTTCCTACGTATGTGGCGGGATTTATTAAATCAGGTTTGTAAATAAAATTTTTGATAACCTTCAGCTTAAGCGTCGTGCACAAAAATTCCAGTTCTTTCACCGATTCTTCGGTTTCGTACTCTCTCCTCTCCCTGAAGCCCACGAGAATGGCTTTTCTGCCGGCAAAAGTATGTTCGGAGACATCTTTCAGGCTCTTCATATATTATTAACAACGGCAACTTGATTTGCCGTTACTTTTTGGTTATGCTTTCAACCTTGACAATCGTCAGCCTGTCCCTGTGCCCGTAGCCCTTCTTATAACCGGTTTTAGCCTTCTTCTTGAAGGAGTAGATTTTGTCGCCTTTCTTTTCGCTAAGGATTTCACAGTTAACCTTAATGTTCTTCAGCTCTTTTTTCTCAATAATGACATTGTTCCCGTCAATACAGCAGACAGGAGTCAGCTTTATCTTGTCTCCTGCCTTTTTGTCCTGCAGCCGCAAAACCGAAAACTCCATGCCTTCCTTTACCTTTACCTGCTTGCCGCTCAATTCCACAAATGCTTCCATTGTTTTTCTCCTTTATTTTCCTTGCAAAAATTCCATATCCTTCTCAAGGTTATTCAGCTCTTCTTCTATCTGCCTTTTCTTCTCTCTTTCTTTTTCCTTCACCTCTTCCGGCGCCTTGTCCATAAACTCCGCATTGTTCAGTTTAGCGTCAATCTTTTCAAAATATCCCTTCAGCTTTTCTCTCTCTTTTACAAGCTTGCTTATTTCTTTGGAAACATCTATTATACCTTCAAAGGACATCCCGAGTCTACCCTGCTTTAAGTTCTTCACCAGCATATTGCCCGCATCTTTCCTCTTTTCTCCGTACTCCGTTATGTTTCCTACGCCCGCCAGCCTTGATATCACTGCCGCCTCAAGTCCTTCCGGCCTTCTTTCAAAGAAGCAGTCAATGGGCTTAACCACCGGAACCCCGAACCTTGTTTTTATGTCCCTTATTGTCGTCACCACCTCAATAATATCCTCTATTTTTTTTACTTCATCGCTCAATTCCCTGCCGCCGGAAACTGCACCCGGAACAGGCCAGCTGCTGACGACAATACTCTCTTTCTCCGGAACGCAGTACCCGGAGAAAATCCGCCATATCTTTTCCGTTATAAACGGTATGAAAGGATGGAGCATTTTCATCACGGAAAGATGGACATGAAAGAGTATGGGTAAAACAGTATTCCTGAAATACCCGGCATTCTTCTCCTGGTGCACCTTGGATATCTCAAGATACCAGTCGCAAAAATCATGCCAGAAGAAGTCATAAAGGGAATTCAGCGCCT
>CAYOWY010000026.1:0-8167 GCA_964407805.1 uncultured bacterium
GTACAACCGAACGGGATTTGCCGTTCTCAAGAGTTTCCAAAAGCTTTTTTCCGATTTCCTTGTCATTGACTTCAATCCCGAAATTATCGGAATACTGAAGAAGAAAAAAATAAACTGCATATACGGGGACGCCGATGACATTGAGCTTATGGAATCGCTGAAAATCCATAAGGCGTCCATTGTAGTATCAACGGTGCCCGATGTATCGACAAACCTGATGCTGGTGAAAATGATACGGGAAAAGAACCTGAAAACTGTGGTTATCCTGACAGCCCGTCAGATAGCGGATGCTCTGATTCTGTATGAGAACGGTGCAGACTATGTAATACTTCCGCACTTCCTCGGCGGCCGTTATGCAGCGGACCTTATTGAGAGATTTAAAATACACAGGGAAAGCTATGTGGATGAGAGCGACCGGCACATACAGGAGCTTATGGAACGTATAGTTGAAGGACAGGAGCATCCGCCCGTGGAAAAAGAAACCGAGTAGTTACACTTTCCGAAGGCTTAAAAAACATCCCGTTATTATTCCCAGGAGGGTGAGGATGCTGAATTTAAAAACAATTCCGAAATTGAAGGTTGCTACGATGACGTCCAGCTCTTCCACTTTCCATGCTGGACTCATAGAAGAAGACAGTATTTCATAACCGGCCCAGTGACCAGGCACAAGAAGAAGCAGAAGTTCATTCAGAGCCGTCCCTATCATGGCCGATATAAAAATCACCGTCAGCACATACAATATTTTCATGTCTCATATTTTACACTCTCTTAAAATCCCGTCAAATCTTATTATGTACAACAAATTTCTATATGACGATGCTTGACAAGCATGCGCCCAACCGGGCGGTCTTCTTCAGGCGGGACGCTTGCCCGCCCCGGCGAGGCGGTCTGCGTTCGGCTTCTTTCGTCGCTCTGCCCTAAAAGAGCAGGGCATCCGTGCCCGCTCCTCAAACAGACGCCCGCTTCAGAAACCGCCCGGCAGAGCCTCTGCGGAAATTCTATTCCTATATGGGATTTTTCTAATGTTGCCAAACATACGGGAGGTGGTATATTTATGAATGTAAAAGAACACCTCTCACGGAGAGGAGTGAAACGTGAGATGAAGAAAGGCAGAGATTGCCGCGCGAAAAACGCTCGCTCGCAATGACAAAATGTGTCGGTTCGGGATAAAGGCAGAGAAGCAAAATCATAAACCCCTCACAAGAGGGTGTATCAAGATGGGTTCGGGGTAAAGACAGTGAAGCAAAATCATGAACCCCTCACAAGAGGGTGTATCAAGATGAGTTCGGGGTAAAGGAGGGAATTATGTTCAAAAAATCTTTGTTAAGCCTGGCAATGATAATTCTGTGCGCTTCATGTGCGACATCAGATACCGGCGTAAAAACCAAGGTTACGACCGGAGGGGCTTCGGTGGCGGAAATAGCGGCTTACGAGGGCCCTAAAGCAAGGATTACAGTGGGCAGTTTTGAGGTTAAGGCAGCAAGGGCGTACGGCAGGATAGGCGACGGGATGCAGGAAATGCTTATAGACGCTCTTTTTAAGACAAACAGGTTCATAGTCCTTGAAAGCGCCGCTCTGCAGGATATAAAGGGAGAGTATGAACTTGGACAAAGCGGATGGGCGGCAAACGCCCCGGAAAAAGGGACATTTGAAACTGCCGATATTCTCCTGACAGGAGCCATCACGGCTTTTGAGCCTGACTACCAGGGCAAAAGCGGAGGAGGAATTGTAATACCGCTTCCGTGGAAAGTTGGCGGCGGAGTCAAGGTATCCAAGAAAGAGGCATACATTGCGGCAAGCATCCGGCTCGTGGACGTCAGGACAAGAAGGATATTGAAGACAGGTACGGTGGAAGGTTATTCTTCCAAATCCAGCCTTGGACTGATAGGGGGAGGAGTTATCGGCGGAGTGGTGCTGGGAGCGGGATTTGAAAGCTACCAGAATACGCCTATGGAAAAAGCCGTAATGATAATGCTGGAAAACGCCATAAACGAAATTGTCTGCAGTGTTCCCGAAGACTATTACAAGTACGCAAAATAAGGGCTGACTGAAGGCAAGAATGGACACGATATGCATAGAAGCGGGGAACAGCAGAGTTAAGTTTGGCCTTTTCAGAAACAATAAATTACAGAAAGTTTTTTCTGTTTCGCATAAAGACGGTTCCCTGCCGGAAATTCCTTCAGAATTGAGAAAAATAACACCGCAATACATAGCGCTGGCTTCCGTAGTCCCACACCTCAACGGGAAGATAAAAAAGAAAATCCGGGATATATACGGGAAAAAGCTATTTATTATCAAACCGTCTGAATGCGGTCTTCCGCTGAAAATCAAGAATCCGGAAAAGGTCGGAATTGACAGGGTTTTAAACTGTAAAGCCGCAATAAGCATCTTCGGTTCTACCGTAATCGTCGTTGATGCGGGAACAGCCATAACGGTTGATATCGCATCTGAAACGCAGGGCTTCATGGGAGGGGTAATCCTACCCGGCATGGAATTGTGGGTTAATTCATTGAAAAACACTGCAATGATGAAAGGTATAAGGCCTTCCTCCGTTAAATTCCCGGGCAGAAACACGAATGAGGCCGTACGCGCAGGATTAAAATACGGAATGGAGGGTGCTTTAAAGAATATTCTGGATATTGCATTCCGCAAATACCCGTCTGCCAGGCTTGTTTTAACAGGAGGTGGAAGCGGCATGTTTGCAAACCGCCTCAACCGTGAGAAGAAAATACGCAGAAATCTCACAATGGAAGGACTCGGTATGGTTTTGAAAGAACGCCCGGAGAAATCCTGACGGTGGAAATGGAAAGTTTTGAGCAAATCTGCGACGTTCCCGTGTATTTTTCCGGGAAAGTGTCCTCAACGATGGATGCGGCCGGGGAGTTTCTGAAAAAAGGAAAAACCGGCATAATATGCGCCGCAGAACAGATAAGCGGAAGGGGCAGGTACGGAAATAAATGGTTTTCCCGGCCCGGAGGGCTTTATTTTTCATGGATACTCAAGGAAGAAGCATACTCGTTTTACCTCTCTGAAATCATCTCCCTGTCCATAGTGGAATCCTTAAAAACATACGGCATAAGTTGCAAAATCAAGCTTCCTAATGATATAATAACGTCAGACAGGAAAATCTCCGGCATCCTCATATTGAAAAAACAGGGATTTTATATAGCGGGAGTCGGGATTAATGTCAATAACAACACGGGAAATGACCGGGAAAGAGTTTCAATGAAGGAGCTTGCAGGCAGACCGGTAGATGAAAAGGAAGTCCTTAAAAATTTCATCAAAACGTTTCTCGCTTACAAAAAGGCATTTCAGGAGAATGCCGATACTTCCTTGCAAAACTGGAGTAAATACCTGATAAAATGAACGGACCTCATTTATTTTTCTATCTGTTCACCATAGGTATATTCATATTGCTATCCGCATTCTTTTCCGCATCGGAAACCGCTTTTATCTCCTTCGGGAGGCATCATTTCCAGAAAATCGCGGAAAAAGACGAGAAAAGGGCTAACAGGTTGAGGTTCTGGTTTGAGAACCCGAACAGGATTCTTGTAACCGCTCTCGTCGGCAATAATATAGTAAACATTTCCGCTTCAGTCATGGCGGCATCTTTAAGCTACAGGTATTACCATATGTTCAGCGCCGCGATTGTAACGGGCATAATGACTTTCCTCATCCTTGTTTTCGGAGAAATAATCCCTAAAAGCCTGGCAAAGAAACACTCGGAAACGGCCGCCTATCTTTTTGCCGCGCCGCTTAAATTTTTCTGTTTTATCTTTACGCCTCTCATAAAATTCCTGCTTCTGTTTTCAAAGCTCTTTGTCAGAATTTTCGGAGCAAAGCTGGAATCAATCATTCCCGATTTGACCGAGGAAGACCTTAAAGCGATGATAAGCGCAAGCGAGGAGGAAGGCATTATCGAGGAAGAAGAAAGAGATATGATAGACAGCATATTTGAACTCGGAGAAAAGATGGTCCGGGAAATCATGACTCCGAGGATGAATATCGTGGCGGTAAAAGAAGAGATGCCTCTTGAAGAGGTAACCGACGTAATAGCGCGTGAAGGATATTCAAGGATACCCGTTTATAAAGATAACTTTGACAGGATAACCGGTATAGTTTACATAAAGGACATAGTAGCCCGCAGGGCAAAAGTTCCGGAGCATCCGGATACGGTAAAGGCAAAGGATTTGATGCGCCAGCCGTATTTCGTTCCGGAAAGCAAGAAGGTCAGCGAGCTTATGAAAGAACTCCAGGAAAAAAAGATGCAGATGGCAATCGTCGCAGATGAATACGGAGGCACCGCGGGTCTTGTAACGATGGAAGACCTCGTGGAGGAAATAGTGGGGGAAATATCCGACGAATACAAGAAAGAAGTTAAAGAGCTTCATCTGCATGAAGACGGGAGTTTCCTTGTGTCCGGAGGGATGGAAATAGAAAAGGTGAACGAAGAAACAGGGCTGGATATACCCGAAGGGGAATTTGAAACCATAGCGGGTTTTGTGCTTGACCGGCTGGGTAAATTCCCGGTCAAAGGCGAGAGCTTCATCTACAGAGGCCATGAGTTCATAATACAGGAAGCCGACACCAAAAAAGTACGGCTTGTTAAAATCATTAAGCTGGAAGGGGAAAGAGAAGATGAGTGAAGAAAACATACGCAGTCAGAGAATTGAGAAGCTTGAAGAATTGAAAAAACAGGGAGTTGACGTTTACGGAAGGGCTTTTCCCAAAAAAGACATAGCGCTTATAAGCGAAGGCGAAACGGATGTAAAAGCCGCAGGCAGGATTATGGCCGTGAGGAAACACGGCGGATCTTCTTTCCTTGACATAAAGGACAGCACGGGAAAAATACAGCTGTATTTTAAGAAAAACGCTGTCAGCGAAGCTGAATTAAACGTGTTTAAAAATCTGGATATCGGGGATATCATAGGCGTTGAGGGAGATGTTTTCCGCACAAAAACAGGCGAACTTACAATCGTAATAAAACATCTTTCAATACTTTCAAAATCTCTCAATCCGCTCCCCGAAAAATGGCACGGGCTCAAAGACGTGGAGATAAGATTCAGGAAGCGATATCTTGACCTGATTATGAACAGCGAGGCGAAAGAAGTCTTTAACAAGCGCGTGAGAATACTTCAGAACATAAGGGAGTTTTTGAATGACAGGGATTTCATCGAGGTCGACACCCCAATGATGCATCCCATTGCCGGAGGGGCTGACGCAAGGCCTTTCATCACACACCACAATACGCTGGATATGAACCTTTATTTGAGGATTGCCCCGGAGCTTTACCTTAAACGCCTTCTTGTTGGAAATTTTGAAAGGATATACGAGATTAACCGTTCTTTCAGAAACGAAGGGATATCGCCCCTGCATAATCCCGAATTCACGATGCTTGAGCTGTATTCCGCATACGGGGATTGCAGGCAGATGATGGAGATAACGGAATCGCTTATCACCCGCCTCGCAGAAAAGGTAAACAACGGGCTTGTGATTGAATACCAGGGGAAAAAAATTGACCTGACTCCTCCGTGGAAGATGATTAAATGGACGGAGGTTTTTTCGTCTCTTGGGATTGACGACTGGAAAGATACAGATGCGATAATCAGGAAAGCGGAGGAATCCGGAGTTGAAATAACCGAGGAAGACAAAAAAAATAAATATGAGGTTCTTGACGCGCTATTCAAGAAGAAAATACAGCCGAACCTTATAAATCCGACTTTCATATATGAATATCCGACCGAAGTATCGCCTCTTGCCAAATCCTATCCCGGCAATCCCGGGATGACCGAGAGGTTTGAATTCTTCATGGGAGGATTTGAAATCGCGAACGCATATTCCGAACTCAACGACCCGGTTGAACAGCACAAAAGGTTTGTTTCATCCCTTGATAACGCTGCCGGAAACAAGGAAAAGACGGTTGACGAGGATTACGTTGAAGCTCTTGAATACGGCATGCCGCCTGCAGGAGGCCTCGGAATAGGGATTGACCGCCTTGTCATGCTTATGACAAATTCTTCATCCATACGGGAAGTGATTTTCTTCCCCCTCTTGAGACCGAAGAAATGAGCTCAAAAAAAATATTGAGGGCAGTATCGCTGATTTCCCTCGGCACAATAATCGCACGGGTATTCGGACTTGCAAGAGAAGTTTCAACCGCAAAATTTTTCGGGACAACCGGTATCTACGACGCATTTCTTATCGCCTTCATGATACCCAACTTCTTCAGGGGGCTTCTCGGAGAAGGAGCTCTGAACAGCGCGTTTATCCCAGTCTTTACGGAATATGCTTCCGGTGAACCGGCAAAAAAGAAAGAAGGGATTGAAATTTTCAATATTTGCTTCACATTATCACTGTTTGCCACACTGGCTCTTTTTGCCGCGGCGCTTGTTACAAGTTTGATTTCTTCAAACATAGTAAGCGATAATTCAAAATGGTGGTGGGCGTGGACTCTTCTCCGCTTCACTTTCCCATACCTGATTTTCATATCTCTTACCGCTCTTAACATGGGCGTCCTGAACGCTTACAAGATATTTTTCCTCCCGTCCCTTTCTCCGGTAATACTTGATGTTGTCTGGATTGCCGCCCTTTTTCTTTTCCTGCCCTTGTTCGGAAGCTCCGTTCAGGACAGGATATTCGGATTGTGCGCGGCGGTTGTCATCGGCGGAGCGGGGCAGTTCCTCTTCACCCTGATCCCCGTTCTCAAAAAGGGGTACCGGATACGGCTCAACTTCAACTTTGCACATCCCGTCGTAAAATTGATGGGAAAGCTTCTCGCTCCCGCCGTTATAGGCGTGGCTGTTGCGCCCATAAATATTCTGGTTGACATGACTCTTGCAAACCTCCTTTACGTAGGAGCGGTCTCCGGTCTCTGGTACAGCACAAGGATATTTCAGCTTCCTCTGGGAGTTTTTGCCATTGCCGTTTCAACGGCGGTACTGCCGTGGTTCTCTGAAGACGCTTCTTCCAAAAACCATGTTGGGTTCATGAAAAACCTTGAGTTTTCTTTCCGCATGCTTGCAATACTGCTGCTTCCTTTCACGTTCGGGCTGGTCATATTCAGAACTGAAATAATCTCTTTCCTCTTTGAAAGAGGCATGTTCACCGCCGCATCCGTATCTCTGGCCGCTCAACCTCTTGCATTTTACGCCATAGGACTGCTGGGATACGGCGGCGTATCCGTATTGAGCAGGGCTTTTTACGCCCGCAGGGATACCGCAACTCCGGTTAAGGTGGGCGTTGCAAGCATACTGGTTAATTTTGTTGCGGACATTGTGCTTATGAGGTTTATGGGGCATAACGGAATAGCCCTTGCGACTTCCGTTGTGGGAATAACAAATTTCATACTGCTTGCATTTCTTTTCAATAAGAAACATCTGCGTTTTGATTTCCGAAAAACGGTTCCTTTTTTCATGAAGACATTTATCTCATCGGCAATAATGGGACTGGCGATATATGCGTTTAAAAATGAAGCCTCCGGCCTTTGTTCCTTGCCGGTAGTCCTTCTTACCGGTATAATTACAGCTGTTTCAGTATATTTTTTATCCTTGAGCGTGCTGGTAGGAATTAAGGAAATAAAGGGATAATATGAATCCAATACAGCTGGTGATATTTTTATTTATTCTTTTCTTCTCCGTTATAGTGCATGAGTTCTGCCACGGCTATGTGGCATACCTGAACGGAGATGATACCGCCCGCATGCTGGGAAGGCTCACGTTCAATCCCATACCGCACATTGACCCTGTAGGCACAATACTTCTGCCTCTTATTCTGATTTTGGCTTCGCCTGTCACCAGAGGCTTCCTCATAGGGTGGGCAAAGCCGGTACCCATCAACCCCTACAATTTCAGGGACCATGACAGAGGCATGCTCACGGTGGGACTCGCAGGTCCCGCAAGCAACATCATACTTGGCACTGTACTTGCGGTTTTATCCAGATACTTAACCCCGGGTCTTGTGAAAGACATTTTGTTTTTTGGAAGCGTCATAAACTTCGTTCTCGCTTTTTTCAATCTGATTCCCATCCCTCCGCTTGACGGTTCAAGGATACTCGGCGTTTTCCTTGTCGGGAACATACGCTACCGGTACGAACAGCTTGAAAGATACGGATTTATGCTTGTGTTCGCATTTTTGTTCCTCGGCGGATTCAGATTCATATATCCGATGG
>CAYOWY010000027.1:0-8066 GCA_964407805.1 uncultured bacterium
TAAGCCGTATGGAAATTAACCAGATTTCCTTGTGATGTAATACTTATTTTCACATTTCTGAATTCCGACAGCGAGAATATTGCCGTCAAGAAATTTTCCTTTATATCCGGATCCATAACCCTGCCTTCGCTCTCGACCGGCAGATATGAATATCGTTCCTTTACTTTTTCCGCAAAAAGCCCTTTATCCCTTCGCGCGGCCGGTTTTTTTTCCATTGAACCGTATATTTTTACAGACGCTATGCCGCAGGAAGGGGACGCTGACTTCAGAACAAACCCGTCTATGTCCTTAAGCCCGGACAGAAAAGCCGAAGCAAAATCCGACATCCTGTCAGTAACGTCCTTTTCTGTCTTCTGCTGTATCATGTGAACCCCGTCCTTTTTCTCAACCAAACGCACCGGCAGCCGGGGAGCGCCGAGCCCGACTTCAATTTCGGGACAAACAGGTATGAAATTCACATAACTTTTAAGCTCATCCATAAAACTGCTGGATATTCTTGCCCCGTTGTATCTAACAGCATCTACAAAGCACCTGCTTATAACAATATTCGGTTTTTCAGCGGACATAAGCATCTCTCCCGCGCTTCCGCAAAAGACATCAGGTTTTATCTGAATCTGCCGGTTTCTCGGGAACCGAGCTTGTGTGTTTTAATGTTTGTGCAGGTTCCTGCCCGGCAGAATCGAGTCTTCCGGTGAATTCTTCCGCTTTGTTTGCGATAACGACTTCTCCCGAGAGCTCTTCTATTCTGCCGGTTAAACTTCCGCCGGAATTAACAGTCTCCGGCTCGGTTTTCACTTCCGCTTTCTCCGGTTCAGATTCCTTGACTGAAGGCTGCACGAACGGCTTTTCGGGTACAGGATCAACCTCTTTTTCATCTTCGATTCCCATCAATTTTATACATTCGTCTATCTGTTGCTTGATTGTCGCAATATTCAAACCCGGGCTGAATCCTTTTTCAACGGCGAGTCTGCAGTCGGCAGATACCTTTTCAAGCAATTCCAAAATTCTCTTTTTTTCCATCCTGCACCTCCTTCGCCATTTTTTTACCTAAGAATGCCTCCCTATTTAATCTTGTAAACCTTCCTCATACTCCATTCCGTTTTCTTTCCCTTATTCCATTGCTCTACAGGCCTTAAATATCCTACGACGCGTGAATAAACCTCTGTTTTCCTCCATTTCTTCAATCCGTTGTCTTGTTTAAAACATTCTTCACACTTCAAGAATATATTGTCTTCGCTGACAGAAGGCGGTTCAACCTTGTATACGCTTCCTCCTTCCGCAACGGCAGATTCATCATCTATGCGCGCCGCAACCTCTATTTCCTTTCCGCAGTCGTGGCATTTCCCCTTGAACACCAGCTCGTCCGCCTCTTGCTGTTTCAGCATCCCGCGAAGTTCTTCTTTTGTCATCCCGTCATCTCCTCTGCCTTTAAGGGCGAATGTAATTGTTACAAAAGTTTACTGATTACATTATGCGCCCTTATTTATTTCTTGTCAAGAATGGATTTTCCCGTATTTCATACCTATTGTTTTCAGAACTTCAAGGTTTTTCCTGTCGGAGTTTATTTCCGACTTTGGAGTTTCAATTATAAAAGGAAGGGTACCGCAGTATGAGTCCTTAACAAGCAGCTCAAACGAATCTTTTCCCAGAAATCCCCTGCCGATATGCTGGTGCCTGTCAAGCCCCGAACCCAGCTCCGACGCCGAATCGTTTGCATGTATGAGAAGGATGGCTCCGGAACCAAGCCTTCTATCAATCACATCAAGCATTTCCCGAAGATTTTCCTCATGCTTTATGTTATATCCGGACTGAAAAGCATGTGCGGTATCAAAACACAGGCCTATGTCTTTTCCGAACTTTTCGAAAAGATATTCAAAATCTTCCCACCTTCCTCCTATGGTATTTCCCTGCCCTGCGGTATTCTCCAGAAGTATTTTCGGAAGAGAGCCTGTAAAAGGACTCAAACTTGAGGCGAGATTTTTAATCCCTGCTTCAATACCGGCGCCTCTGTGGCTCCCTGGGTGTATAACATAAAAATCTGCTCCTATACTCTCCGCTTCTGTCATCTCCTTTTCAAAAAGAGCCTGCGACATACCGGCTATTTTACTGTCAGGTGAAGCGAGATTGAGAATATAGGGCATATGAACAACAACGGGTTTTATATTGCTCTTTTTTATACTCTTTCTGAAAGCGGCAATTTCTTCATCCGGACGCTTTCTCCTGTTCCATGAGCGCGGGTTCTGCAGAAACATCTGGAAGCATCCACATCCAAGCATCTCTGCGGTATCAACGGTTTTTTCAAGCCCCTCCCCTATCCAGATGTGCGCCCCTATCCGCATTGTATGTATTTCCCCCTTTATGCTAATATTTTAATGCCTTCTGAACGATTTTGCAATATAAAACAGCGCGCCTTCTGCAGGCAGGGAGAATTTATGAAAAAAATAATCGTAACAGCCATCGCTTTTATACTATGCGCGGATTACGTGTTTTCCCAGAGCAGAACATACGTTGAGGAATCATTTTATCCGGACCCTCAAAATTTCAGAGGCATAGCATGGGGACAGCGCATATCCGACATCCAGGGGCTTAAAGGCATAGGCATCGTTGATTTTACAAGATACGGCGATGTTTTTTCCGAAACGTCAAAACAGCATGTACTGTATTTCATGAAAGAATGGAAGGGAGAGGGGTACATAAACGAAAAGGAGAATTTTAAAATCGGCTATGCCGTTGCGGACGAAATAATATACCTGTTCTGGAAAGACCGTTTTTTCGGCGTAGTGATAGAAGCGCTGGGAAGCGTCAACCGCGATGAAATGGAAAAAGCGCTTATAGCATGGCTGGGTAGTATAACCAATATTGTAAGAACATCCACCGGACACACGGTTATATGGGAGAGAAAGAGCGTGCGTATAATACTGGATTTCAAAAGAACCGCTCTTGCACGGGGACAGGATGTAAAATTATACATCATATCAAGAGAAATGGAATCCCGTTTTATAGGCTTTTAAAGGAGCGGCAATGTACAGGCATCTGACCGTAACGTTTTTTTCCGTTCTATTGCTTTTTTCCGCTTCAAAGGCTGAAGCAGGTTTCTGGGACACCATTTTGAAGCGGCTCGGACTCATATCTTCGGAAACATCCCTTTCCGAGGATAAGATAATCGCCGGTCTTAAAGAAGCGCTTTCGGTAGGTACGGAAAACTCTGTTGAGCTCACCGGCAAAGTGGACGGATATCTTGCCAATAATGCAATAAAAATTCTATTGCCTGAGAATATCGCCAGGTTTGAAGAAAACCTCCGCATGCTCGGAGCAGGTGAGTATGTAGACTCGTTTATATTGAGCATGAACAGAGCCGCGGAGAAAGCCGCACCTCGCGCCCGCGCGATTTTTGCGGATGCCATTAAGAAAATAACCTTTGACGATGCGCGCAAACTCCTTTCGGGCGGAGATACGGCGATAACCGATTTCTTCAAATCAAAGACCTATGAAAACCTGCTTGCGGCATTTGCTCCGGTTGTGGATAAAGAGCTTGACAACTACGGTGTGACGGCAAAATACAAGTCAGTGGCTGATTCATTGAGCAAGGTTCCTTTTGCTTCAGAACTGCCCGTTGTAGATATCAAGAAATACGTTACTTCAAAAGCGCTGGACGGGCTTTTCCACGTGCTTGCGGATGAAGAAAAGAATATCCGCCGCAATCCTGCCGCACGGGTAACCTCCCTCCTGAAGGAGGTTTTCAAATAACATGAAAAACTTGAAGTATCTGAAACTGGCATTCTCAATAATAATATGCCTTGCGGCCGGTTCTCTTGGGTCTATTTTTACTTCTTCGTCCGTGGACAAATGGTACCGCAATCTCAACAAGCCGGCGCTCAATCCCCCTTCATGGGTATTTGCCCCGGTATGGACTTTGTTATACATAATGATGGGAATATCTCTTTTTCTTGTTTTGTATTCGGAAAAGGAACTGCGGAAAAAAAAGACGGCACTTACTTTCTCCTGCATACAGCTTTTTCTCAATATAATCTGGTCCGCGCTTTTTTTTGGCATGAAAAGTCCTCTTCTGTCATTCATTGAGATTATCATGCTATGGATATCAATATTGATTACTATTATCCTTTTCAAGAAAATATCTGCCGTCTCTTCCTGTTTGCTCGCACCTTATCTTCTCTGGGTTACTTTTGCATCTTATCTCAACTATTCAATCCTTACCCTGAATTGACCATTCTTAGGAAATGCGGGTAAAATATAACTGCTAAGAGTGATTATAGTCATTTCAGCAGACCGCGTAAAAGTCAGGCGAAGAGCATAAAAATGAAATATCTCTGCCCCCACTGCAGCTCGGAACTAAGTGAAGAAATTATTATTCTGGGAAAATGCCATTACTGCAAGAAAATCATCCATCCGGAAAGTATTTCTAAATCCGTTTCGGCTGAAGAAAATAAGGCTGCAGCGAAAAAAAATCCATCAAATACAAATGCCCGGAATGTTCCGTTTTCTTAAGCGAGGAAAATTTTCTGTCCGGAGTGTGCTCGCACTGCAAGGCGATTATTAATTTTGACACGGTTCATAAGAACGAAGAGCTGAAAGAGAATGAAAAGATAAATATCAGAGAATATAAATGTTCTTACTGCAACACAAAATTCAGCGTTAAAGTCTATGCCGACTATGAAGTAATTCACATTACATCGATACAGTGTCCTGCCTGTAAGCAGCATATTGATGTTGATTCAGATTGACACTGCCGTTAGGAGATAAACAGGAATTTAATATAAAAGATTATGAAACTTACAAAATTGCTGTGGGCAGGAATTTCAACAACTTTATTATTAACCGGATGTGCCGTTACTCCCTCCCGCACAGAAGAAAAAGCCGCTATTCTACCACCTGTGGAAGTAACAGGTTTTAAAGAAAACAGCGAGCCTGATGGATTCAGAGAAATCAAATGGAGCACGGCTTTGGAAACTCTGTCAGATATGGAATATTCAAGGACTGACCCCAGTTTTGGCGGAATAAGAGCATATACAAGGAAAAATGATTCTTTAATGATTGGAACGGCGGAAATTGAAAAGATTGAGTACTGCTTCTGGCAGGAGAAATTCTGCAACGTCTGGCTCTATACAAACGGTCTTGAAAACTGGGACAAATTAAAAGCCGCGTTCTTTGAAAGATTCGGAATTGGATTTCAAGCAAACAAGTATAACGAAAACTACCTGTGGTTCGGAGATATAACAAAAATACGCATAGAATATAACACGCGCACTGAACAGGGAACAATTGTTATACTTTCAAACGAAGCTTTCAAGCAAATGGAGAAAATGCATCCGAGAAATCTGAAAGGATTTTAAGTATTGAAGCAGTCAAGCACGGGCATGCCTGTTCAGCAACCTACCACCACTGCCACCAATGCCTTTTCTTCTTTACTTCGTCAACCATGGTGTTATTAATAAATCTGTCAAGATTCTGCTGCTTCTCCTGCCATTTCTGCACGTTCTTCAGGTATTCCTGCTGTGCAGTCTGTTGGTCGCCCATATATGGCTGATACCGGTAAGATGTATAAGATGTCATGTTGGGAGTCCTGCACCCTGCAAGCAATACCGCCGATAGCAGTAAACAGATAAGAATCATTTTATTCATATCAATAGTTTACTACATTAGAAATAAATTTCAAGATTGTCATAAAAGAGTGCAGTGGATATGGCCCAAAGCAGAATGACAGAAGAGCAATTCTTGGCAGCGGATGGTATGGTTACTATTCTGAATGAATTGTAAAGCCTCTTCATCATTCTAATTCAGAGCCCATGGTCGGACTTGAACCGACGACCCGGTCGCTGCGCTCTTCAGGAGGGGGTGTTTCCCCCTTCCTGATATAGTCCTCCCCCCAAAACAAGATACGCGGGGAAAACTGTTTTCCCCTGCACCCCTTTGCGGGTCGCCGAAGCGTTCGCTCAATGAAGAGCCCATGGGCGGACTTGAACCGCCGACCCGCGCATTACGAATGCGCTGCTCTGCCGCTGAGCTACACGGGCTAAAAGCTTTACTGCTTTATACTTAGCGAAACTGCCTCTTGCCTGATTTCGCTCTTGGTGTCCAATAGGTGTCTATTTGATGCATCCTGAACGCTCGTTTCCCCGCTCTTTTGCTCAGGACACCTGCTTCTTCTTTCCAGCCGTTCCACCGCCATCTTTTTATGCTCAGGGGAGAGATGAGCGTATCTCAAGGTCATCTCTATGGACTTATGCCCGAGCAGTTCCTGTATGGTTTTCAGGTTGAATCCTTCCATTGCAAGCCAGCTTCCGAACGTATGCCTCATGTCATGGTAGCGGAAATCCTTTATCCCTGCCTGCTCTACCACCCTGCCGAACAGGTGGGAAACATAACTTTCGGATATGTGGGTATTGCCTTCTTTCCCGGGGAATACATACTCCGATGTCCGGCTTCCCCGCGCCCCGATAAAAGCATCCGCAACAACGCTGTTCATGTATATGTGCCTTTTCTCCCTGTTTTTCGTATCCCACAGGGTGACGATTTGCTCTTTAACGTCCACGTCCTTCCATTTCAATGAAAGCAGCTCTCCCCTTCTCATGCCCGTATTGACCGCTATGATAATGATGGCTCTTAACGACTCAGGGGATAAATCCAGCAGTTTCCGGTACTCATCCTCGGTCAGATACCGCACCCTCGTATTATCCACCTTGAAAAGCTTTATCCTGGGCGCCGGGGTCTGCAGCACCTTCCACTCTTTCGCCTTGTTGAGCACCGTCTTCAGAAGCGCCAGTTCCCTGTTTATCGTAGAGAACGAAACGCCCTGCTCTTTCCGGCTTTTCTTATACCCTTCAACATCAACGTCTTCAATATGGTAGATAAGCCTGCCGCCGAAATATTTTACGAGGGTAGCCGCTATCTGCTTATTCCGCCTGTACGAAGAAGGCTTGTTGTTTATCTTTGAATAATGCTCTATAAAATAATTCAGCAATTCAGGGAGCTTAACGTCTTTGTTCTTCCTTACATCCAGATACTTGTTTTCGGCTATCTGTGATTTTATCTTGCTGAAAACGGCGACGGCCTGCCTTTTGCTCGCTCCGACCTTCTTCCTGTATCTTTTCCCAAGGTGCCAGTAGTCAATCCAGTATTTGCCGTCTTTCTTATTCTTGTAAACTCCCATTACCGTTTTCCTTTATCAAATTATAGACCGTATTCTCCATAAAGTCAATGTTATCTGCGGTTTTAACGGTATTGTCCCCAATCCATTCTTCAAGCTCGGTTACGTCGAACCGCAGCATCTTGTGGCCAAGCTTCACATGGGGGATTTTCCTAAGCGACACCCAGTTATAGAGCGTCTTTTCCTCAATCCCCAGATATTCCGCCGCCTCGCCCACATTCAACAGCCTTTTTTCCATTCCTCATTCCCTGCCGCTTTCCACGATAAACCTGACCGCCTCCGGAAAGGTCAGGTCTTCCAGTTTCATTACAAAATCAATGACATCCCGGCAATAGAACTGACAGGCGAAACAATATGCAAACCTATTTTTTACCAGCATTGAAGGATGGACGTCGCTGTGTTCCGGATTGATGCAGTTTGTAAACCCTGCCTTGTTCACATCTGCAAAATTCTCTATGGGCACCTGCCTGGCGAGTTCAACCATTTCCGGGGAAACCCCGTTTTTATACTCCTTGCCCTGCATGAGCATAATAAACTCATTGTAGTACTGCCTCAACTTCTTCTCATGATAGGGAATAGCGGAAAGATACCACTTGACCATCTGCTCCATCACAGGCGTCTTGTTTTTCAAGTCCTGCTCCCATGCAAAACGCCCCATGTCTATCCGCATCTTGTGTTCCGAAATCCTGTCAACAAGATAGCCTATCCGGGCCTCGCGGCAAAACTCCGGGTCCGCTTTCCGCATCTCGGCAATAAACTCCGCTTCTCTTTTCCTCCACTTCTCCGCATATCCCCTCGGCACATCGCTCCTCTTATTCATATTCACCCCCGTCCAGTTTGCCCATTTCTTTTAAATACCCGTTTTTTGTTTTGGTGAGTTTAAACTTGCGCGCCAGAGCCC
>CAYOWY010000028.1:0-8064 GCA_964407805.1 uncultured bacterium
TGCGCCGTAACAACTGCACGGGAAGAAGCGGATATAATTATAGTAAATACCTGCGGATTCCTAAAGGACGCCGTGCTGGAATCCGAAGAGACGATAAAAAAGCTCGCACAAAAGAAAAGGAAAGGCCAAAAGCTGGTTGTTTACGGATGCCTCGTTCAGCGGTACGGCAGTTCTTTCTCCAGGATGAAGGGCGTTGATGCGGCTGTCGGCATAGGCGACCCGGCAGAAGTCATATCTGCAATTGATGAAAGCATGGTGTCAACCCGACAGAATAATTATCCCAGACTGATAACCACCTTCCCTTACGCTTATATAAAAATATCCGAGGGATGTGAAAACTTCTGCAGTTACTGCCTTATTCCGAAGATACGCGGCCCGCTTATAAGCCGCAGCATGGAAGACATCTTCAAAGAAGCCCGCAGCATAGAGAGGATGGGAATAAAAGAATTAATACTCGTGGCGCAGGATACCGCAAACTACGGAAAAGACTTCAAAATCAAACACGGGCTTGAAAGACTGCTTGAAAAACTTTCTGCGCTTAATTTCAGGAGAATTCGCATCATGTACCTGCACCCCGCCCATTTGACGGACGGCCTGCTGAAAATAATGGCTGCGGAGCCGAAGATATGCCGGTACCTTGACATTCCTTTACAGCACGTGCACCCCGAAATGCTGAAAAGAATGAACCGGCCGGTTATAGACTGCGGCAGGGTTGTTGACCGGATAAGAGCCGCGGTCCCCGGCATAAAACTGCGTACTACCTTAATGACCGGATTCCCGGGAGAAAAAGACGTTCATTTCAAAGCGATGAAAAAATTCATCAAGGAAAAAGAGTTTGACCGTTTGGGCGTTTTCCGTTACTCGCGGGAAGAAGGGACGCCGGCTTACGGAATGAGCGGGCAGGTGGCAGAAAAAGTGAAGAGAGAACGGGAAAAAATACTTATGGAACTGCAGAAAAACATATCCCGTCAAAAATTGAAAAAATTGAAAGGAACAGTGATGGAAGTCCTTGTTGAAGGCAAAAAAGGAGGTTGTTTCACGGGAAGGACGGAGTTTGACGCCCCTGACATAGACGGCACCGTATACATTAAAACAAAGAAGCAATTGAAAGCAGGCGATTTCTGCATGGTGAAAATCACATCCTCCGACGGCTATGACCTCTTCGCCGAAATCTGAAACTCCTCCCACCCGAAACTTTATCACGCTTTGAATTCACGCATAGAGTGAGGCGGCGAGAAGTAGGCAACGAAGCGTATGTAAAAATACACTGAGAAGCCGACGACACAGCCAACAAAACTATATGCGGGAAAGCTAAGCGTGAAGAAAGAGAGAGAGCCATAGAGGGATAGTGATAAGCGAAAACAGATGCGTCGTAAGCACGCAGGAGGCCGCAAACTCCGTATCGGAATCATAAACCTCGCTTAATACAACGCTGGCAATTGCGGAAGGCATCGCCGCCACGACAAGCAGAATCATGCGCGTCTCAAGCGGAAACGGCAGAAGCAGCAAAATGAGCGCCGTAACCGCCGGTATGACAATCAGGCGCAAAGCAACCACATAACCCTGGGTGGGAGTTAACAGGTGGTGCGGCTTCAACTCCGCCATCCTGCTTCCAGCAATAAACATTGCCAGAGGAATGGTCCCCTTGCCGAAGATATCAAGGACTGAAAAGAGAGAACCACCGAGGTCTTTCAATAAAGGACCCGCCGAAAAACAGCATGAGGCTCCGGCAAAATCCCGAAAAACCATCACTGCCACCGATGTAAAAATTGCAATCATGGGCACGCTCAACAGCTGACGCAGACTGTCTCTGCGGAATTTCCTGCCCGTCAGCCCGAAAATTCCTATTGTCCAGACGCATAATTCCGATCCGAGGGAAGAAAAAATCAGTCCCGCAACACCGGTATTTCCCCAGAGCATAAGAACAATCGGCAGAGGCAGAAAAGAATAATTGTTTATCGTGCACTGGAAGAAGAACTGGTTTTTTTCTTTCTCTCCGGAAAATTTGATGAAGCGGTAAAAAACAAGTGCGAGGAGAAATCCTGTGGACATGATTACAACGGTTCCGGCAGGAAGAACCCAGTTTTGAACCAGCTCTTTTATATTGAAACTGCTCACAAGAGTAGTGAATATGAGCGCCGGATAAAAAAAGTTGGTCACAACCCTGGACATCCGGCTTGCGGCATCCCTGTCAATCATATTCATTCTGCGCGCGAGCATGCCGAAGCCCATCATGCAGAAAATCGCCAGTATTCTTATAAAAAGTTTTATAAACATTGTTATCTCATAATCACCCTCACCTTAAATCCTCTCCCCTTCCTCCACTAAAACTTTGGCGGACTATCGCAAGGGAGAGGAAAGAGGACAGAGTACAAATCTATTTAATTACCCGAAGCAACTGCCTGCCGGGTTTGAGGGGAATGGCGGTCTTTCCGTAAACAAATACCCCGCCCAGTCCCTTCGGGAGCGTCACTTCTGCGGATATTGCGCCGGATGATACTTTCTTGATTTTTACCTTTATCATGCCTGCAGGATGCGGCATACTGCCTTCAACCCGCTCAAGAGGCCCAAGATTCGGCTCAATCCTGACCGACCTGAAACCCGGCTCCGCCGGCGAGATGCCGCAGACAATGGCGAGCAGGTTGACGTTCGGATGGGCGCTCCACGCATGGCAGTCGGAACGCGTCGGCTCCGGAGTCTCGGCAAAAGTAGTAAGCCCCATAGCAAGCATCTTCCTCCACGGCTTCAGCAGTGAAACATATAGGTCTCCCATGCCAGCCTTTTTCACTGCTATGTGGAGATAAAACTGGAAATAATACGTGCACTGCATCAGGGAGCGGTCTTCAAGGATTTTTTTGACGGTTTTTCTATGCTGTTTCCGCGGAAACGTGTCGGTAAGCACTGCCAGAATATTTGCATGCTGGCTGAAACATTTTTTTGCAGGGGTATCAGCCAACAATCCCTTTCTCTCATCCCAGCAGTGTTTCATTACAGCCTTCTTAATCTTTTCCGCAAGTTTTTTATAACGTGCTGCATTGACAGAAGCCCCTACAGCCAATTCCATCTCCGAAGCATCCAGCAGGGAGTTTATCAAAAGCAGGGAGATAACCGAAGAGTTTCCTTCTCCGGCTCCGGGAGGAACTCCCGACCTGTACTTTTTTCTCGCCCAGTCAACAAAATTCCACCATGGCAGCGATCCGAGAAGTCCTGTTTTTACATCCAGACGTTCTTCAAACCAGTGAAGGACAGTTCTTACGCCGGACAGCATCTCTCTTACGAAAGCAGGATCGTCCCGGAACTGATAGTAGTCTTTAAGCATGTTTATCCAGATAAGAGAAAAAGGCGGTATCACCTGAAGATAGTATCCGGGATACTGGCTTAACGTCAAACCGTCCGGCATTCGGGAATTGCCGAACTCCCTGATGGCCTTCTTCATCAGCCTGTCATCCCCGCCAACATAGAGCGAAATAAGCGCCTGAATGCGGGTATCGCCTATATACTGAAGCTGTTCGTAGTAGGGACAATCAAGATATGTCTCATGCGCACAGAGCCTTGCCGTGCGCCATCCGGTATCCCATATCTTTTTTAGTTCCCCGTCATCGCTTTTGAAACTGCCCTTTTCCCTGAACGGATATCCCGTGTAAAGATAAGAGAATTTTTTTATCCGAAGAGTCTCCCTGCCGGTTACAATTCTTACCTGCACGTAACGGAAGGCCCGCCACCAGAGAGGGCTGAAGACCCTGCCTTCGCCGCCGTCGAGCATAAAACAGTCGCTGAGACCTGAGATTGTCTTTCCCTCAACCTCGTTTCTGTTTCCTTTGTCATCGCCATTGCGTAAGGATTCCGCATAACAGGCGGTTACAGAAGCGCCTTTCCCTCCGCTTACTTCTATCTCCGGATATGCCGTTGTCATAACTCCGTTGTCAAATATGATGGAAACACTGCTTGACGGCGGCACCACCAACTCTTTCCCCGCGCATACAAAACCCTCCGGTACTTTAATCCCCTCGCTTAAAACCACTTTGTTGAAAAACCCTCTTTCCTCAACCATAAACGGTATGGGGCGGGGAACAAGATAAGAAACTCCTCCCCATGTCCTGTCTTCCCGCGGCAAAGCCCTGGGGAAAGATTCCCTGACATCCTGCCAGCAGAAATCATCAAACTTCTCTTTTTCCCATCCCCATGGATATAAATTGCCGTCAATCTTTTCGCCCGGACCTACGGCAATGAAAAAAGATGTTTCCATACCATCCATGCAAGGAGCGTATCCCTTATTGTAAAAAGACTTCCAGCCGTTTTCGGGGCGGGTATCTGCAATGTGTTCCTTTTCTGAGTTGCCCTGCAAGAGAAAACGCGTTTGAAAAGTTATCTGGGCGATAGGCCTGTAAGTGCCGAAATTCCATACAACAGCCGCAATAACGTTATCTCCGGCGTGAAGGAACCGGGCGATATCAACCGTCTCAAAAAACCACCTGTTCAAATCCCCGCGGCAGGGCCCCCTGCACACGGATTTTCCATTGACAAAGAGGTGGTATCGGTTATCAGCCGAGATATGGATAATGAAAGATTTTGGGACTTTATTGAATTGCAGTTTTTTGCGGAAATGGAAGACACCGAAATCGCAGGCCGGACCTTCCGGATGGATAATCCACCCTGCCGTCCAAGGTTTTTGCAGCAGTTCTCTGTTTATGCGCATTTTTGAATTGAAGTGTGTTTTTCCACATATTATACAGCTTTTGGCGGGAAAGGGTAAAATATCAGCGTATTTGACTTGAAATAAAGATTACGCTAAAATATCTAAGTTTCCATCGGCTAAAGATAAAGGACGGGGATTATGAAGAAAACAATCAGGATTCTGGTAACCGACCCGCTTGAAAAAGAAGGAGTCCAGATATTGAAGGACGCCGGGTTTGAGGTTACGGAATCGGGAAAGCTTGCGCCAGACAAACTCTGCGAAATAATTGAAGGATACGATGCGGTAATAGTAAGGAGCGCCACAAAAATAACCCGCGACGTGATAAAAAAGGGAACAACCCTTAAAATCATAGGACGGGCAGGCGTCGGACTGGATAATATAGACATAGAATCCGCAACGCTGGCAGGCATCATTGTGATGAACGCTCCCGAAGGCAATACCGTTTCAGTGGCCGAGCATACTGTTGCAATGCTTATGGCGCTGGCAAGAAACGTTTCAGCAGCCGACAGGTCCCTCAAAAACGGCCAGTGGGAAAAGAAGAAATACATGGGGACAGAGCTTTACGGCAAAACGCTCGGTATAATAGGACTGGGCAGGATAGGCAGAAGAGTTGCAGCGATGGCAGGCAGTCTGGGTATGAAGGTTCTCGGCTGCGACCCGTATCTTGACAAGAACATCCTGGACGGCACGGGAATTACGGTCGTAAGCCTACCCGGGCTCCTTCAGCAGTCCGATTTCATAACGCTTCATATCCCCCTTAGCGATTCAAGCCGCCACATGATAGGGGAAAGCGCTTTTGAAAGCATGAAGGACGGGGTAAGCATAATAAACTGCTCAAGAGGCGGGGTTGTGGACGAAGACGCCCTTTACAAATACCTTTCTTCGGGAAAGGTTAAGGGTGCTTCTATCGATGTGTTTGAGAAAGAGCCCCCCGATGCGGAAAACCCGCTTTTGAAGATGGAGCAGGTAATAGCCACGCCGCACCTCGGAGCATCGACAAAGGAAGCGCAGATAAACGTAGCCCAGCAGCTTGCTTCGCAGATAGTTGCGGCGCTGACGGAAAAAGAGGTTCATAATGCGGTAAATATGCCGTCTCTGGACAAGAAGTCCATGGAGAAACTGCAGGACTATCTTTCTCTCGGAGAAAAACTCGGTATCCTGTTGAAGCAGATGTCAGGCGGGGACATAAAGAAGATAAAGGTCGTTTACAGCGGAGAAATAATAAACCATGACCTTTCTCTCCTGCGCGCGAACATAATAATCGGGATGCTGAAAGACTCCGAAAAAGTGAATCCCGTAAACGCATCGCTTATACTGAAAGAAAAAGGCATCGGAATTGAGGAAGACCGACTGGAAAGCGGAGGGGAGTTTACAAACCTGATTACGGTTTCAGTCAAGAACGGCAGGGAGATATCTGCGGCAGGCACAATCATAAGGAAAGGGGAATCTAGGATTGTAAAGATAGACGGGTTTTCCGTGGAAGCGGCTCCGGAAGGCTATCTGCTGGTATGTTACAATGAAGATAAGCCGGGTATAATGGGACATATCGGAACCATTTTGGGAGAAAAAGGAGTAAACATAGCATCTATGACTCTGGGAAGAAGCAAAAAGGGAGGCCAGGCGATAACGGTGCTGAACCTCGACCAGTCCATAGACAACGAAGTTTTAAAAAGGATAGAGGAATTTCCGGCGATACATTCTGTAAAACTTGTAAGGATATAAAAAAGTGAAACAAAGGAAACCATATACCAATATAAAAAATAGGATGCCTATTTTTTTGAAGTTTTTAATACACCTTACAAACTGCCACGCCGGATAATTCCTCTTTAATGCGGCAGAAACGGTTTTTTTCTGCCCGCCGCAACAGGGAGGTGATTATCAAATGAATCAAATCAACACGTTCAAATTATTTCTTCCATGGTTTGTCCTCTGGGGAGCGTTTGCCATCCTCATAGGATATCTGTGGAGAAAGTATATCGGGGAAAGAAGCGTCAATGCCGCTGAAAAACGGGCTAAAGGTATCATAGCGGACGCCGAAAACCTTGCCCTCAGCAAGAAACGCGAGGTGGACATTGAATCAAAGGAGCTGATTTACAGGCTCAAGAACGAGTTTGAAAGAGAAACGAGAAACAAGCGCAAGGAAATCCAGTTCCAGGAAAAGAGGATACAGCAGAGAGAGTTTAACCTTGAGAGAAAACTGGAAATTCTCGACAAGAAGGAAGAGGATATTTCCCTCAGGGAAAAATCCATCGGAGAAAAAGAATCCGCGGTAAGAAACAAGGAAACCGAATTATCTTCTCTCATGGAAGAGGCGAAAAAGGACCTTGCGAGAATATCGGGGATGACTCCCGAAGAAGCGAAAAACCAGCTGCTGAAGGTCATGGAGGAAGACGCCCGCAAAGACTCCGTAATTCTGATTAAAAAACTTGAGGACGAGGCGAGGGAAACCGCCCGGGAAAAATCAAGGGAGATTCTCCTTTCGTCCATGCAGAAACTTGCACCCGAGGAAGCGGCGGAAAGCGTCGTTTCCGTCGTAAGCCTGCCCAGCGATGAAATCAAGGGTCGGATTATCGGCAGGGAAGGCAGAAACATCAGGGCGTTTGAAATGGCAACGGGCGTCGACCTGATAGTGGATGATACGCCCGAAGCGGTAACCATCTCTTCGTTCAATATGTACCGGAGGGAAATCGCCCGTCTTACTCTTGAAAAACTCATCGCCGACGGAAGAATACACCCGGGCAGGATTGAAGAAGTGGTTGAAAAGGTGGAGAAAAAACTTGAGGAAGATATTATTGAAATCGGCAAGAACACGATTTTTGAAGTCGGGATTGAAAACGTCCATCCCGAACTCGTGAAACTTATCGGCCGCTTGAGATACCGTACCAGCTACGGGCAGAACGCTCTTCAGCACATAAAGGAAAGCGCTTTCCTTGCGGGTATGATTGCCGCGGAGATAGGGCTTGACATAAAGACGGCAAAAAGAGTTGCGCTCCTGCACGACATAGGAAAGGCGGTAGACCAGGAAACTGAAGGCTCCCATCCGGAAATAGGCGCCGAACTGCTGAAAAAATACGGAGAGGCAGAGGTAGTCATAGCAGCAGCAGCTGACCATCACAGCGATGCGGACGTCAGCAGGCCGTATACCCTGCTTGCCCAGATTGCCGACGCCATATCGGCGACAAGACCCGGAGCGAGAAGAGACACCCTTGAAAAATACATACGGAGAATCGACGATCTGGAAAAAATCGCTTCTTCATTTGAGGGGGTTGACAATGCCTTCGCCATTTCCGCGGGGAGAGAAATACGGGTTATCGTGAAGCCGGAAAAAACAACCGACGACGGTGCGAAGAAGCTTGCCAGAGATATAG